>NZ_JBSIUV010000008.1:0-83258 GCF_053654515.1 Helicobacter sp. T3_23-1059
GATAGACTAAAGTATTTCAATAAGTTGGAGCGTATTTATAATCTAGCAGAAGCAGTAGCATTTTTAAAAGCATTGCCAAAAAGAGCAAAAAAAGATTTTATAAAATACGCTAGGAAAAATCCACAAATTGCTTGTAAAATCGCTTATATTTATTATAGGTTTGATTTGGGGAATGATAAGTTTGTAAGCAGTGTAGAGGGAAAAAATGGGGCATATCAAAAAGATAGAGAATATTTTATAGATAAGGTTGTGGAGGTGTTTAAAAAAGAAACTTATGAGAGTGAAATTTTGAGAAGTAAGATTAGATTTAGGGAGGCTTATAGTAATCCTTTGTTTGATAGATATAGTTTATTTAGTTCTCGATTAAATGATAAAAAAAGCAAGATTAGCAAGATAGGTTTTTATGATGAAAGAGAAGAATTTGTTGTAGGTTTCATTAAAGAAATATGCAAAGCTATTGGCACAAAAATAAGTGAAGTAAAAGTTGATGCAATAGAAAGTAGAGGAGAAACTTATGTCGAAAAGCAAAAAATAATTATTGATAAAAACTTACTTGTTTTGTCTAATGTAATATCGAACAAAACAAAGCAACCATCTTTTTATTATCAATCCGACAGGCTTATAGGCACGATTATACACGAATGCAGGCATTTATATAATTATCAAAAAATATATGAAACAAAACCGCACACAAACAGCAATTTGCTAAATTATCTTGCATATTGCAGAAATTTTTTAATATCAAGTGCAAGACTAAAAACAAAGCCAAATGTGCTAGAATCTTATCAAAAAGAATGCAATAAAAACGAACATAATGCAGTTTATTGCAAAATAAAAGAATCACAAAACACATATAGGATTCAGCCAAATGAGCGCGACCCTAGATATGTGGCAAATAAAGCCATTGAAAGACTTGGCATAAAACAAAAATAAAAGGTTGATAAATGGCTATTTCTTTTGATTTAAGTTTATTGGTTGATAATAAAATGTATTTTGACCCAATTTGTGGCGATAGCGACAGTGAATATGTAAAATATAAAACTATTTACTTGGGCATTGAAACAAATATTTTAGCCATTGATGATAGGATTGATGATTTTCCTAATTTTGCGACTTATCACAGTTTTAAAACTTCTAATGAAGATACGCAACCTTCTTGTGAAGCACCTTCAAATTTCAAAGATTTTACCGCCACGCTTTATCTAGGCAAAATCATTTTTGAAAAAAATAAAAAAGGTATTTTAGCACCAAAATTTATCCCCTCAAACCTCACAGATTCTAGCTTTGAGGGATTAAATACTTTTTGGTTAAACGAATTCAATCGATTCGCTAGAAATACAAACAAGCAATTATTACCACCAAAACAGCCAGAATTTAGGAACGGTGATTGGGAATATGATGAAGTAAAAAAACGCGACTACAAATACTTGAAATTGCGTTACTTTAGAAGCAAAAAAAATATCGTTTTGACAAAAGAGCAAATCATCTCATACTTCACACAATTACACCAAGAAAACACAGAATTTATCGCAAACTACATAGAATCAATAAATAAAAATCACGGCATTAAAGCCTATCATTTGCACGATAAAATCTATGATGATTTATTATCAAAAGGAATCTTGCAAAAAGATATGTTTAAATGGTGGAGTAATGCCCCTAAAGCCCCTTATAAGCAAGCAGTATTGCTTACTCTTGATTTTCTAACTAAAACCAATCAACCAAATCATAAAATCTTATTATATGATGAGTTGTTTTTTTGGTATTTGGTTTTAAGTCTTAAAAATTTTATCGTAGGTTTTTCTGCTTCTTTTTGCGATGAAAATAATCTACTTTTTAATGCGGGAGCTTATAAGCAATACGCACATTTAGCAAAAAAATATCGTAGTAGCACAAAAGAAGTAGAATTTAGAAACACAATGTATGGCTTTGATGAGTATAGGAGAGAGTTATTTTTTGGCAATAATGGCGGATTGATGAATGTTTATGATGACTATATAAAATTACAATTTTTATCCCCAAACCAAGCATTATTTGAAAGAGGACAACCTATCACACCCTCCCCACTAGGCAAATACTATTTTGAATTAAGCGATAACAAAGGCGTATATATCGAATTTTTCCCTAGAATCTACCCTAGCATCACAAACTCTCCAAAAGGCTGGAGCAAAGAAATGATGCAAAAACTAGATTTAAAGTTAGAATAAGGATTGCTATGGTGATAAAAATCGCAAAACAAGTCAATCGCACACTGAAGTGTTGCATATTGGCATTGTTGATATTGCAAATGAACATACAAGCATATAGTATAGTTCGTTTAAAAACAAAAAGAGCAGAGCCAGTTTTATTGCCCTTTAGCTTTTATGCGACAAATCAGGAAATTCACTTAGCAATAGATACAAATATACTTTGTGTAAATGATAGAAAAGAATATAGCCTACTTCAATATTTAAAAGATTTTACCGCTACGCTTTATCTAGGCAAAATCATTTTTGAGAAAAATAAAAAAGGTATTTTAGCACCTAAATTTATCCCATCAAATCTTACGGATTCTAGCTTTGAAGGGCTAAATACATTTTGGCTAAATGAAATCAATAAAAATGCACCATTGCGACCAAAGCCAACTATGAAAACACCAAAAACTTCATTGGGTAATTTCCCCATCTTGCCACGACCAAGCGTTGATAATGACTTTTATGAATATCAAAAATATCAAGATGAAAACCACAAATATTTAAAAATCCATTATTTTAGGCATAAAGATAATATCGTTTTAACAAAAGAGCAAATTATCTCATATTTCACGCAATTACACCAAGAAAACACAGAATTTATCGCAAACTACATAGAATCTATAAACAAAAATAATGGAATCAACGCATATCATTTGCATAATAGTCTTTTTGAAAATCTAACACAAAAAGGTGTTTTGCCAGAATCTATGATAAAGCGATATATCGACACTCGCGAGATTATCCGCAATAATATGCTTGATTTAATCACCCTAGATTTTCTAGCTAAAACCAATCAACCAAATCATAAAATCTTATTATATGATGAGTTGTTTTATGCGTATTTAGTGTGGAGTTTGAGGGAATTTTTGATTCCGTATTTTAGTGGTAGATTCCAAGAATATTATTATTTAACATTCAATAATGGTGCATATCAAAATGCGAAAAATAAAGATATGCTTTTTACGCAAAACTTTTTTTCAAATTTAGATTTTTTGGTATTTTATAAAAACTCTCATAAGCGATTATATAAATTCGCCTCCCCAAACCAACCAATAAGCCAAATGAACGAATATGAAATATATGATATGAGTGAAAGCCAAATAGAACAAGCAAGCAAAATCACACCCTCCCCACTAGGCAAATACTATTTTGAATTAAGCGATAATAAAAGCGTATATATCGAATTTTTCCCTAGAATCTATCCTAGCATCACAAACCCTCCAAAAGGCTGGAGCAAAGAAATGATGCAAAAACTAGATTTAAAGTTAGAATAATCATAAAACAATTTTGATAAAATAACGAAAATTCCAATAAAATCCACCATATAAACAAAAAGATTTCTTTAACTTAAACTCACATAAAAGAGTCTTAAGTTATGATGTCAGCGATAAAAAACAAGTATATTGCTACACATAAAAACCTTTGCAAGAATTTAAGAGGCTAAGAGAATCAAAAACAAGATAGATTTAAAAAAAGATTCTTAAATATGTTTCTACTTCGCTTACACTCTTAACTTTGCAAGAAGTCTTGATATTGAGGCTGTTAAAATTGCAAAATTAAGCAAAATTTCTCGCCAAAGTGTCAATAAAATTTGCAAAAACATTAGAATCTTAATCACAAAAGAATGTCAAAAAAAAATATCTAAATTAAATGGCAAAATTGAGGTTGATGAAAGCAATCTTTTAATATAGATTTTGGTTGCTAAAAGAGTAAGAGGCAAAAGAGGGGATGGAGCTGGCAAAAAAAACTTCTGTATTTTTGCTTTTTTACACTCGCAACTGCAAGCAAAAGGTATGCTAAAACGAAATAATCGTGTTTATACTCAAATTGTAAAGCATTGCTTGGCAGATGATCTTTTGCCTATAATACGAGATTTAAGGAATATGAATGAGACAGAATTTTATAGTGCAAAATTGTATGATGATTGGGGAGCTTATGATGGGCTAGTGGATTTTTTGTTTCGATTACGCTTGCAACTACAAGCAAAAGTGGCAAAAGCACATTAACGAGTAAAACATAACAAAAATGAGTTTGCGTTAGGTAGAAATCATATAAATGGTATTGAAAATGTTTTTGCTTCATTTCACTTGCAACTATAAATAGAAGGGGTTATGCAAAGCATAGATTAAGCAAATTTAAAGGAATCAAAAAAGAGAATTTTTTGCTTCATCTAAAAGAAACAGAATTTAGATATAAGGCTAGTGGCAGCATTAAAATGTCAAAATACAAAAGCAAGATTTGTATAAAATCTTATTAAAAATGATAAAAGAAAATCTGTTTGAGTTGGGTTGAGCCTTATCTTTTATATATGTAGCGATATACTTGTTTTTTCATCGGTGCAATCATAACTTAAGACTCATTTATGTGAGATTAAGTTAAATAGAGTCAAAACTTTAGAATCCAAACTCCTAATCCCCGCCAAAATACACAAGCGCAGAACCCCAAGTAAATCCCCCACCAAACGCATCAAACAACAATAAATCACCCTTTTTTAATCTCCCCTCGCCATAGATTTCATCAATCGCCATAGGGATACTCGCAGCTGAAGTATTGCCATATTTTTGCACGGTTAGGACGACTTGATGTTCTTGTAGTTTTAGCTGCTCGCCCACAGCATTTATGATGCGTAGATTTGCTTGGTGTGGGACAAAATGCGTAATATCTTTTGATGAAATATTATTTTTGCTTAAAATATGCTCCACATCGGCGATTAGCGTTCGCACGGCGTATTTGAAAACCTCATTTCCTTTCATTTGCAATTTTCCATTTGGTTTGATTGCGCTTCCATTTAGGGCGCAAAGATTCCACGCATTTGGGCTAGGCTTGCCATCTTTGTTTTGAGGTGTCATTAGTAAGTCTGCGTATTTGCCATTTGCGCTTAGATGCACATCTAGTATGGATTCTTTTTTCTCACTCGTGCGCGAGATGATAGCAGCCCCCGCACCATCGCCAAATAGCACGCAAGTCCCTCTATCGCTAAAATCTAGCACCGAGCTTACTTTTTCTGCGCCGATGATTAAGATATTTTGATACGCCCCTGATAAAATAAAACTTTTTGCAATGCTTAGCAGGTAGATAAACCCCGTGCAAGCCGCGCTTATATCAAATGCGGGTGTATTTTGTATGCCAAGTTTTGCGCTGATTAGGCACGCATTGCTAGGCATAGCAGCAAAATCAGGGCTCAAAGTCGCACAAACCACCAAATCAATATCGCTAGGCTCTAAATTTGCCCTTTTTATCGCAAGTCTAGCTGCTTCTACGCCCAAATCGCTACTGCCTTGAGAATCTAGCGCGAAATAGCGCGTCTTTATCCCCGTGCGTTTTTGTATCCACTCATCGCTTGTATCTAGCGTCTTTTCAAATTCGCTATTTGGCACGCATTTAGCAGGAGTAAAAGAAGCAATCGAGCGCAAGGAGGCATAATACATCGTAATCCTTTAGTTTAGATTTTGCAAGGGGTTTATGCGTTTGTTGATTTTATTTTTTGGCAAAATCTACAAATGCTTTTTCTATGCGCTCGCATACTTTTGATTCTAAGGCTTTTAGTGCTTGATATACGGCGCATTCTATGGCGCGTTCATTGCTTTTGCCGTGGCTTATGATTACGACTTTATTTACCCCTAGCAGTGGCGCACCGCCGTATTCTGCGTAATCTAGCTTTTTCTTTAGCACATTAAAAGAGCCTTTTAGGATGATTCCACCTAGAATCTTTATAGGAGAGGTTTTTATATCATCTTTTAAGATTTTGCTTACCGCGCTTGCCACGCCTTCAGCGGCTTTTAGCACGAGGTTTCCGCTAAAGCCATCGCACACGATAACATCAGTGCTACCATTAAAAATATCGCCACTCTCTACATTGCCGATGAAAAATGGATAGTTTTTTAGCAGTTTAAAAGCACCTTTTGTGAGTTCGTTGCCTTTGGATTCTTCTTCGCCATTTGCTAGCAATCCTACGCGCACATTTTCATAGCCCATCACAGAAGTCGCGTATTCGTTACCCATTATGGCAAATTCTAGCAAGTATTCGCTTTTGCAATCCGTATTTGCCCCAGCGTCTAAAATCATACTTGGCTTATCAGTCGTAGTAGGCATAAGCGTGCAAATAGCGGGGCGGGAAATGCCTTTGATTCTGCCGATTCTCATCGTTGCTAAACTCATAGTCGCCCCACTATGCCCGGGCGATACAAGCGCGTCTGCCTCGCCATTTTTTACTAGCTCTGTGGCGACAAAGATGGAGGATTCATTGCGTTTTAGTGCTTCTGTCGCGCTTTCTTCCATACGAATATAATCAGCGCAATGTTTGATTTTCACGCGAGATTTTAGCTCGTTTGATAGGGGTGAAATAAGAGGGGAGATTTGGCTCTCATCTCCTACTAATATCGCTTCAAACTCACGCTTTTTGATAGCATCTAGCGCGCCTAAAACGATAGGTTGGACACCTTTGTCCGCGCCCATTACATCAATAGCTACTCGCAACATAAAAACTCCTTGCTGTGTTGATTACGCGCTCACCTTTTGGGCTAGTTTGGTGGATTGCTTCGTGCGTTTTGTCGATAGGCTTATAGCCTTAGTCTAGTTTTGCACACTTGCAAAACCACCAAACTAGCTCAAAAATGCCTTGTTTATAACATTGGCTTATAGCACTTGCGTGCTATGTTTGGCTCTGTGTTATGTTTGGATTCTAAAATCTAGTTAAAAAGTTGAGTATATTTAGCCTTTGTATTTGCCACTAAATTTATTCACTTGGTGGGGTAGCTTCCAACTTCCGTCTTTGTCTTTGATAGGTTTTGCAAGAGTGATTTTGTAATGTGTTCTGCGCTTTGCCGCTCTTGTCTTGCTTACTCTTCTTTTAGGGACTGCCATTTATTCTCCTTTGTGATGATAGTCTAGTTTAATTGATTGGATTTCACTTTGCAAGATAAAATCTAAATCAATAAAGCCATCAAAAAACTCAATAACATCAAATGTATCTAAGCTTTGGCTTTGTGTATCCCACAATCCATCTGAAATATACAAAACCAACTCTTCATCTAATTCTTTTTCATACTCCTCGCCACTTATATCACATACTAGCTTGATTCTGCCCTCTAGCCTACCTTGCAAGATAAAAAGCCCTTTTTTGCTTTGCCCTGCTTCTTTTAGCTCTCCGCGTAGTCTAACTCCGTCTTTTTCTAGGCTAAAAGATTTTGGTGTGGAGTAGATTTTACGCGCTTGGATTCTCATTTAGATTTGGTTTTGACAAAATCTTTTAATCAACACTGCGTAAAATGCTAGTATGTTTGAAAATCTTAATAATGCGAGTCTAGCAAATCTCACGCGAGCTAAAGAAAAACGCAATTTCGATTTTGGCATTTTCTAAACTATCACTACCGTGCACAGCGTTTGCATCGATACTCTCGGCAAAATCCGCTCTAATCGTGCCTTTTGCCGCTTCTTTTGGGTTTGTAGCTCCCATTAGCTCCCTATTTTTTGCTACGGCGTTTTTTCCCTCTAGCACCATTACTACCACAGGTCCGCTTATCATAAACTCCACCAAATCTTTAAAAAACGGACGCTCCTTATGCACGGCGTAAAATCCTTGCGCATCGCTTTTGCTTAGCTGAAGTTTTTTCATCGCTGCTATGCGCAAGCCATTGTCCTCAAATCGTTGCACTATCTTGCCTATCACGCCTTTTTTGACGGCGTCTGGCTTGATGATTGATAAAGTTTGCTCCATATTTTCTCCTTATCATTTAAGTTGTATTTGAAGTTGCTTTTAAAATTGCCACTGCTAAAATTGCCTTTGCAATGAAATTTTGCAAAAAAGTAATTTGTGATTATAATGCGCTTATGCTTAAATAATAATAAAAAATTGATTTGATAAACTTTCTTTAATCATAGAATCTAGCTAGATTTTGGTATAATGCCGTTTTTGCGACACCTAAAAATAAAGACATAACGAAATAAAACGGATAAAACGCACAATATCACATAAATCTAAAAAAGGCATAAAAATCAAATGCAGCACACCCCACCGCAAAATCCAAATAATCAAACCATTCCTAAAGCAAATCAAACTCCCCCAACGCCTGATAAAAGCATATCTCAAACGATTTTAGTCCAAGATTTTATAAACCCATCTAGCACTATCCTAAATCCAAATATACAACCTAGCTCCTTAAAATCTATTTTTGATTCTGCTATGCTAGCTCCTGCTATGTTGGCTAATGACTCTACACAAAAAGCCACTCTACCCACTCAACCCACCAAAGGCGAAATAAGAATCATAGAGCAAGAACCTTTGAGAAAAGATTTTGGTAATGAAGTGAGAATCAACCAAAACGAGCGCGATGAATTATTTGCCATAGAAACGATACAAAAAGATGAGGGACTAAATGTGCGCTACCTCATCTACGCATATTTGGGACTTGGGGCATTGTTGCTAATGTGTATGCCAAAGATATGGCTAAGTAGCGCGATATACTACACAAGCCGTGATATAAACAAACTCCAAACCCAACGAGACTTACTCCAAGAAGAAAACAAACGATTGCAAAATGAGCGCGAAAAGCTAAAATATCAATACTTAAAGCTAAATTCTCAACCACAAAATCCACGCTAAGAAAAAGCTAAGAAAAATAAGTAAAAAAAGAGTAAAAACAGCAAAAATCACTCAAAATCTACACACAAAATCAAAAAATACGCCTTTAGATTCTAAAATTTTACTAATTTCAACATAATTTAAGAATATTTTCGTTAAAAAGCACCATTTGTTTTTGGCAATATGTTCATAGTGCCTAAAATCCACCAAAAGTAAGGAGTGCAAAATGAGTTTGTTAATCAATGATGAATGTATAGCTTGCGATGCGTGCTTAGAAGAATGCCCAAATGACGCGATTATCGAGGGTGAGCCAATTTATCGCATAGACCCTGATTGTTGCACAGAATGCGTGGGGTATTATGATGAGCCAAGCTGTGTAAGCGCGTGTCCAAAAGATGCTATTATGCCAGATCCTGATAACGCAGAGAGTTTAGAAGAGCTAAAATACAAATACGAACAACTAAAAAATAAAGAATAAAAGATATAATACGCCATTATTGCTCACAAATCAATTTTAGCACAGAATCATAAGGGGTAAAAATGGCAAAAGTAACCGCAGTCATTGACATCGGCTCAAACTCCGCTAGAATGGCGATTTATGAAAAAACAAGTCGCTATGGATTTCGTCTCATATATGAGAGCAAATCTCGCGTGAGGATTTCGGAAGGGTGCTATGAAAATGCTGGAGCATTGCAAGAAATCCCTATGCAAAGGGCTATTTCAGCGTTAAGAGAATTTAGAGCGATCGCCAAACAGCACAATGCCAAAAAACTCTTTTGTGTAGCGACTTCTGCGATAAGAGACGCACCAAATAAAGCACAATTTTTAGCTCGAGCTAAGAGGGAGAGCGGCATAAATATCAAAGTCATTGACGGGGAAAAAGAAGCGTGGTATGGCGGGGTGGCGTGCGCAAATCTTTCACACAATAAAACAGGCATAACCATCGACATAGGTGGCGGAAGCACAGAATGTGCTATCATAGAAAATGGCGTGTTAAAGGATTTAATATCCCTAAAACTTGGGACGATTAGGCTAAAAGAACTATTTTTTGACCATAATAAAAATATCGATTTGGCAAAAGAGTTTATTTCAAAAGAGTTAGAAAAATTGCCACCGATTTTTAAATGTGAGAATGTATTTGGGATTGGCGGTACGATTCGTGCGATAGCCAAAATGATAAGCAGGCAGGCAAAATACCCCATAAAAACTATTCACGGCTATGAAGTAGAAGTAGCAAAAATGCGCCCCCTTATCCAAAGTATCTACAAAGCAAAAGAGGAGGAGTTAGAGGGGCTAGGTGTCCCTCTTGATAGAAAAGATAATATAAAAAGCGGTGCACTTATTTTTTCTATGCTTTTAGCACATTTTGGGGCAAAAAATATCACTGCTAGCGGTGTAGGAGTGCGTGAGGGGGTTTTCCTTAGCGATATGTTGCGCACCCAAAGACATAGATTCCCAAATGGTATCTTGCCTTCTCTTGTATCCTTGAAAGATCGGTTTGGCATAAATGAAAAAGTTGCCAAAAATCACACTAGACAAGCCCTAGCCATTTTTAGCGCATTGTCCCCGCTACATAAGCTAGGCAATGAATACACAGCATATATCAATGTCGCTTCACAGCTTTGTGATATTGGTAGTTTTCTAAATTTTTATGGCAAGTCCGAGCTTGGTGCATATATATTGCTAAATGGGCTTGATTATGGATTTTCACACACGCAAAGAGCAGTGATATGCCTGCTAGTGCAGCATTTAGGCAAGCAGATTCCAAAAGATTCTGCCATAGCACATATTAGCGAGATTATGCCACCGCTAGAATCTCTGCAATGGCTTAGCTTTATTTTGTCCCTAGCCCATACTCTATGTGCCACAGGGGAAGAAAAACTAGCCTATACTTATGCTAGAGAATCCCTCCAAATCCATTGCAAATCGCCACTATATCTTGCTAGAGAGGATATTTCTAGGCTGATTCCACCTGCAAAAATGAGTGTAGAATTTATCACGGGCTAGAATCTAACTAGATTTTAACTAGGATTTGAAATGTCGCAATCCGCGCAAACAGCTAAGCAAACACACAAACAAAAGCTAAACGACAAGCTAAAAAAACTTGCTATGTTTTGCAATGGCAAATTTTTAGATAGCTTTGTGCGTGGGTTTGGATTTATATTAGCGATTATGCCACATTGGGCGTTTTTGGGATTTGTCAAAGGGCTAGGAGGGCTAATGTCCTTGCTAGATAAAAAATCTCGCTACGATGATGCCAAAAAAAACCTTGATTTTATCTATGGCGACAAACTTAGCGAGGAAGCAAAAAAATCTATCATCAAGCGGTGCTATCAAAATTTTGCATTTGTCATACTAGAATCTATCCGCGTAACCAAAATCCCATACGAAAAACACGAAAAACGATTTGAAGTCATAGATGAGCGTTACTTGCTAGAATGTTTAGATTCTAAAGGTAGCGCGGTGCTTATCTCTGGGCATTTTGGGTATTGGGAGGCTATGGCGACATTTTTGCCACCGCGCTATCGAAAATGTCAAATGGCAAGTCTAGGGCGACTGACAGGGATAGATTCTGTGGATTCGCTAATTATCTCAAGGCGTGAATTTCAAGGGGTAAAATTTATCAACAAAGCTGGCGCATTTAAGCATTTGCTGCGACTATATGGCGGAGGAAGTGCGCTAGCAGGGATACTCACAGACCAAAGTATCAACAAAAACGAGGGCATAGAAGTAGAATTTATGGGCAAAAAAGCCACGCACACGCCCATAGCTTCTATCCTCTCGCGTAGATTTGAAGTGGGAATCGTGCCTGTGTTTATTGATTTTGATAAAAACTACACAAAGTTTTTTGTGAGATTTTATCCGCCTATTTTTACACCACGCACGCAGGATTCTAGCGAGGATATTTTGCAAGCGACACAAGCCCAAGCAAGTATCACAGCCCAAGTGATAGATATAAATCCTAGCAGTTGGTTTTGGTTTCATAGGCGTTGGAAAGATTTTTATGAGGATTTGTATTAGGATTTTAGTTTTTTTTAGTTGCGTGGTTTGATTTTGCGTTTGATTTTGCGCGGAAACATTTTTTAAATTTTCTATGTTTGTTATGTTGGGTTGAGATTTTGCAAATGTTTTTACAATAGAATCTAAATGGATTTTAAATGAGATTTTGTGGTTTTTGTGGCGTTTTTGGCAGAGATTTTGCAAAATTCGCACTTTTTTGCATAAAATCTTTTCCCAAATCACATAAAATTTGCTATAATCAAGGTTAATCTTTCGTAAATGAGAGATAATTTTTGCTAAGCTACTTAAATCGTTGATATATTCAAATATTTTTTGCATATATTTGCATTTAAGTTAGCGAGGCGATTCTACACAGCATAAAGGAGCAAAAATGTGTGTGAATGTTTTTAAAGGGCTACAAGTAGTAGGTAAAGGTGTCTCTCTAGCGGGACTAGTATGCGGAGTAATGCTAAGCTCATCATTGCTAAATGCTGCGCCAGAAGGTGCAAAAGCAAAAGCAAAGCAAGCCACAGGCAATATGTCTGCTGACCAACGCAAAAAGGCAGAAGATGGTATGCGAGCGGTGCAAAGACGAGAAAGTTTCAATGAAGCTACTCTAGAAAAAGGCAAAAGACGCTACAAATCTTGCGCGATTTGCCACGGCTCAAAAGGCGATGTAACAGCTCCAGGGCAACTAGAAGGTAGAACTATCCTTGATAGAGACTATGCAGCACTTGTAAAAGAGTTGCAAGACTACCGAGCAGGCACAGCAGATAATGGCGGACTAAATGTCATAATGACCGTGAATATGGACGAATGGACTGACCAAGAAATCCAAGATGTCTCTGCGCATATCAATGCTTTGCGTGCTGAATACAACCAAAAAGCAAAAGCAAAAGCTGGCGGAGCAAAAAAGAAGAAAAAGAGAGATGACGATGATGAATAAGCATTTTGCTTAGATTCTCGTTTTTTGATTCTTTTTGACATAGCAAGCGTTTGTTATGCTGGTTTAGCTACAAATCGAATTTGTGATTTGTAGCTATTTTTTTGGCTTTTTTAGATTTTAGATTCTGTGCTTTGACTTCTATTATGATATTTTTCATAGAATTTTTAACTTGCTATAAACTTCAAAACAACTAAAACACTCCCAAAATCTAACCACCAAATGCCTCCAAAATGTGTAAAATCTGCGCAATGAAATAAAAATTTGCAAAAAAGTTGCCAACTTTAAGCAAACCAAAAAAAAAAAAAAACGGCAAAATTTTCTTACCAAATCTTTTTCCAAAACCCAAGGGGCAAGAAAAAATCTACAAGCAAAAATCGAAAGGATAAGAAAATGAACGCTACGCAACAACTCCATAAACACATTTATAAAAACAAAAAACACCTTGCAAAACACACCATCACGCCAAAAAAGATGATACAAAAAATCGCAACGCTTGCTTTTGTCTCACTATTTTCTACTCTTAATATTGCCATTTCTCAAGTCTATGACGCCGAGCTAGAACGCGAAATACAACGACTAGAAAAACAAAAAAAGATACTAGAGCTAAAAAGGCAAAATAGAAAGCTCCAAAAAGAGCTAGATGATGACTCTATGCCAACACCTCAAAAAACGCAAAATCCAACCTCTAAGCAAAATCCACAAAATCAAACCCCATACTACGCACCTACCCAAGCACCAAACCAAGCCTCAAAAAATCAAAGGGTTTATATAGAAGAAGAGGACGATGATAAAGATGTCGTCTATGCAGAAAACGATAGGCATTTGTGGGGTTATGTTCGCTTTGAGGGAGGGTTTCATACTGGTTTAGCTATAACCAGAGTGCCACAGGTTAATCTCGAATTAGGATTAAAAACAGGCGATAAGGTGAGAGTTTTTCTAGGTGGTAGCTATGCTTGGGGTAAGCGTAATCAATACATTGCCAATGGGTATATAGGGGTTGGCTATATTCCTAAAATATTTGATACACCTATGAGGGTTGTGCTAGATTCATATATTGGTGGGGCTTATGGGGAGTGGGAAAGCTATACATCATCTGGTTATTTTGAAAGCAGGTATGAAGGTGGTGGATTTTTGTTAGGAGCAAAGGTGGGGTTTGCATTTGATTTAGGCTCTCACGCACAGTTAGAGATTGGTGCAAGGATTGAAGCCTCTTTAGGTGGATTATTAAATGCTGTGGCTACGCCTATGTGTAGCTTTAGTATTTTATTTTAAAGGAATCTAAATGAATTTTTTTGCTGTTTGTCGTATTTGTGGGTTATCGGTATTTGTCTGTGTGGCTAGCGTGGTATTTAGTGGTTGCATTGATGTGATAATACCTATGGCGATAGATTCCGCTCCTCCAAAAACTAATAAATCCATACATTCCCCAAAAAATAGCATAAATCTAGGTTTTTTTCTATCGCAAGGAAGTTCTCTTGGCGATAATCCTAAAAACGATAGAGCAAAAATCTGCTTTGCTAGCTTTTGGGACCATAATAGATTAGGGGTTAAAAACCTATCATTTCCCGTGTATTTTGAATTTAATCCGCAGCTAGATAGCGATGGCACATATACTCCAAGTGAAGCAAAAGCGCAAGGTAGCTTTGGCAAAATGATAACAAAGGGGTCCTTTTGTGTAGAAGTAGCAGGAGAAGTTCCTATTAGCGTTTTTTCACTTGCAAAATATCCTAGCTATGTGATATTTACACCTGCTAGTGGCAAAACATATTGTTTGATAGGCACACTAGAATTTGGGGATAATGCACCTAATTGGCTAAGTTTATCATTTTCTGCAACAAAAACGCATTGTGAGTATTGGTTCAAATACAAATCCTTAGAGTATATTCATACAAAAATAAAATAAGAAAGCCAAATTTAACTTGAGAAAGGATTGTAAATATGCAAAATTTAAGAGTTAATAGATTGCTAAATGTGATTTTAGTAACCCTAAGTTTAAGTTTTAATTCGCGTAAGTCATTAGTCGATGATACGGAGGATAGCAAAACTTGCAAACAATCTTGCTGGGATAGATATTTTACATATAGCGGAAGTCCTAGCGAGACGGCTAGCAACATCAATTCTTGCACATTGCAAGAATGTGGCTGCCACTACGCAAATTGCAAAGATGAATAACGATTTGTATCAAAAATCTATACGCGTTTAAGCTAGCTTTTGGCTTTGTTTAGTTAGATTTTAGCTCGCTGTTATTCTTTGCTAAGGCTTAATGCCTGCCTTAGTGTCATCATCATTGCGCTTTAAGATTTTGCTATTTTTTGTTATTTTAGAAATGCTTTAAGCATTGTTAGATTTTATAAAAATAGCAAAATCATCGACAAAAATAGCTTAAAAAATTCCTATAAATTATGATAGTTATCAAATGATAATTTAGCAGAATCTACCACACGCTTGCAATGATTTTGATTTTGTTTGATTTGGTGCTTTTTTCTTTTTGTGTTTGTTTGGCGTTTTTGGCGTGGGATATGATTTTTGCGTCTAGTTTGCTTTGTGATAGCGCGGTATTTTTAGATTCTTTTGATAGTGCAAAATCTTTGGCAGATTCTTGCGAAGTGGATTCTTGTGAAATGGCAGAATCTTTAGATTCTTGTGCCACGCTCGTGTTTTGATAATTTTCCTCAACTAGCGCGTTTTCCTCATTTTTGCCCATATCGATAAAAGTAAGTCTAGCTTTGGCACAATGACTTATCCCCCCTTTGCATAGCCCGAAATAAAAATCAATGCTTAGGCTACTTTTATCCTTGCTCCATTCATACGCATAGCCATATCTCACATCTAGTGGCATCTCATATACGACAACATAACTATGACTATCCATAGGCAAGACACGCTCCAAAGCATAGCCAGATTGTTGGTGGATTTTGCCGTATTTTTTGCGGTATAGGTGGTAGGCGGTGGGTATGTCTTTTGCATCTATGATGATGACTTGGGTTTTGCCTCGCTCGGTGCATTCGCTACTTTTTGTGGCAAATCGCACTTCACAATCCAAATACCCCGCAACTTCCCACTGCCATTTGCCCCATTTCTCTCCACTTGCAAACGCTACTACACTATTTACAAAGCACGCTACAAATACCAAAAAAGCTGTTTTGATAAATCGATACATTGTTGTCCCCTATATGTTTGGCAAACCTTAATGCTTAGCAAAATCTACTTTGTTTTTAGCTGTTTTTCTATCCTAGCGCATAGCTCTAAAATCAAAGCCTTTTTTAGCGAAAAGCTATTGATATTTGCCACCAAATACGCACTAGAATCTAAGATTTTCTCACACTCCAAGAGATTATTTGCCCTCATCGTATCACCCGTCTCTACTATATCTACGATACCATCACATAGCCCCACAAGCGCGGCTAGCTCGATAGAGCCATATAGCTTTATCACATCAACAGGGATTGCTTTTTGAGAAAAATATTTTGTAGTGATATTTGGCATTTTTGTAGCAATGGTAATTTTAGGCTTTGAATAATCAATCGGCTTATCCGCGTGTGCGCCCACTACCACGCGACATTTGCCTATACCCAAATTTAGTAGCCTTACTACATTGTAGGGTTGCTCTTCTAGCACATCTAGCCCGACTACGCCTATATCTGCGGCTTGATGATACACATAGGTGGCGACATCTTGGCTTCTTACAAGCATAAAGCAAAAATCGCCTTTTTGTAAGATTAGCTTCCTATCATCAAACTCAAATTCTCCTCCAAAAATGCGCGAAAAAAGCCCCAAAGTATCTTTGGCTATGCGCCCTTTTGGCAATGCGATATTTAGCACATTATCTCCCAAATACTACTCCCAATCTAAATCAATAGGGGCTTCTTCTAGCTCTTGCATTGTTTGGGCTCTGCGCCGTTTTTCTAATGCCCTCTCAATAGAAATTCTCATACCACGAAAAACCATTGTCTCATCATAAATCGCTTGGGCAAAAAACTTCGCCAAATACTTGCCATCGCCACCTGTGAAATATGCTTTTTTTGAGCCGATCGTGTTTTGGATTGTCAAAATGATACTTTTTAGCATTCCATAAGTGATTCCATCTTTGGTATTTAGTGGCAATTCTTTTGGCTCATAAGTGAAATTTATCCCGCCAACTAGCAGTGGCGAAATCCTCCCATACGCGCCTATCATTTCATTAAACCCCGGTAAAATATAGCCACCTTGATGACGCCCACCGCTCATCACATCTACCGTGATAGCTGTCCCAGCATCGATTATCACGCCATCTCTCACGCACAAACACGCAGCTTTTCTATCCACGCCAAGCCCCATATATTCGGTAGGTAGTTCGATGATGGATTCCAAATCGTAAGTGGTTTTAAATGTCTTAGTTAGGATTTTTTCATTTTCAGGATTTACGCTAATGTAGTAAATCTCTTCATTAAACATTCGCCTATGTAGTGAGCGAGGGAGCAGGTGGGTTACTTTTCCATTGCTCCAAAAGTGAAAATGTGTGTTACCTATATCGCATAATAGCATAGCTACCCCTTTATTTAGATGTTATAAAATCGGCAATTTTTGCAAAATCAAAGTAGTATCTGTTGTAATAAAAAATATTTTTGGTGTAAAAATTTAGTTTATTGCCCATCATTTTACCAAAGGAATCTTGCGCTTGATAGACTTTGTGCGTGAAATCATCGACATTTAGCGCGATGATAAAGCTACCATTTTTTTCATAAGTATAAAGCGTATTGTTTGAAAAAGCCATACCCTCTAGGCTTGCATATTCAAATTTTTTGGTATTTACCTCTCGCAAAGTGTGGTCTAACTGCGCTATCTTGCCCTCTAGCGTGAGTGCGTATAAGTAGCCATTATAAAACACAATATCTTTTAACTCCTCTGCATAGCTAAACTGCTGTGCTGATACAATGCTAATTAGCTTTTTAGGCGTAGCGGCAAATATTCGCAAATCATCGCCTTGCAAGTAAATAATGTTGTTGAAAAATTTTTCACTTGAGACAATGATATTTCTTTGCGTTTCATAGTTTTGCGTGCTAACGACTAAAATCCTGCCATCAAGTGTAGGAAACACCACCAAAGAATCTAAAAATAGCGGAGCAGCGATAAGCTGATTTACCGCTAGCACTGCGCTACCTTTTTGGCTAAATACGGATTCTTGGGCGATTTTTTTGCTATTTTCTTGCACATTTTCTTGCGTAGAT
Organism: Helicobacter sp. T3_23-1059; assembly: GCF_053654515.1. Taxonomy (NCBI): domain Bacteria; kingdom Pseudomonadati; phylum Campylobacterota; class Epsilonproteobacteria; order Campylobacterales; family Helicobacteraceae; genus Helicobacter; species Helicobacter sp. T3_23-1059. The sequence continues at coordinate 17,968 of NZ_JBSIUV010000008.1, forward strand.
TTTGTCGCTAAATCGTTCGCAGATTGATTTTGGCTAGATTTTGTAAAATCTATGTTTTGTGGCTCATTAGAATCTACCTTATCAAAGTCGCCACCAAAATCACCTCCAATAGCGATGATATGGCTTGTATTATCAGTGGTTACAAACGCAAGTAGATTTTCTTTCAAACTAGCGCTAATAGCACAGCCCTGTATTTGCACTTCGATTTGCTCTTGCGTGCAGGCGGTGTTTTCCTCTTTTACAGGGCAAGTCCCGCTATCAAATGCGTTTTCATCAACCAAACTAGATTTTAGTAGCAAAATCTCCCCACAACCCTTAGCAAAAATATAATACCCGCCAGATTCGTTCAAAAACTTCGCGTTTTTGGGGATTAGCTCTCGTATTTGCTTATTTGCAGGGACAAATCCACTTTGTGTCAAAAGCGAGCCATCTTTTAGCGTGGCGACATAGCGATTGTTTTGGGCTATGGGCGTGGGGAAAGATTGAGAGAAAATGATTTGCCCATCGATATTAGCAGGCGTATAAAATTTTTTGGAGCTACACCCAAAAAACATAACGCACGATAGCACCATAAGCACAACTATGTGTTTATGCTCTGCAATCTTTGCAAAATCAGTCAAAAACATAGATTTTGATAAATTGATAAAATCTTTCATCATTTGCACCATTTTTGTTATTTTTGTTGTTGCTCGCTAGGTTTTGTCGCAGAAGTATCACTAGATTTTGGGCTAGATTTTGTTTCTTGTGGGGTTTTAAGTTTGATAGATTCTAGTTTTGTAGATTCTAATGATATTTTATCTATGCCATAATGCTCCATCTGCCTAGCGATAGAATCTAAGCTAGATTCACTAGAGATACTTTTTAGCACCTCACGCGCTTTAGCAATATCGTTATTTTTAAGTAGCAAATACGCTTCTTGGATTTTGGCAAAATCTTTTAGCGAATCTGTATCTTTTTGCTTGTTTTTTGCGTTGTTGTATATGGCATTTAGTGCCTCTTTGTCCTCTTTTAGAGAGGCTAGCTCATATTGTGCCATTTGAGCGATTAGCTCATTTTTTGATTCTTTTAGCTCCTCTAGCTCTTGCATTCGCGCTTCTTTTTGACTTGATAGATTTGCATAGATAAATGCGTCATAGAGTTTTGGGGCTTTAGATTTTAGATTTTCGCGCAAGACAGTATTTTGTGGCGATACAAGCAATTCATCATATATTTGGCTAATCTCTTTTGCATTTTTTTCCTCTACATAATCGCTTACTACGATAAATCCTACCCAAAGAATGATGATAGAAACAATCCCAAGCAACACAAATTTGTATTTTTTAAAAAGTCTTTCTAATTTGAAAGCATTTTCTAATAGCTTTTCATCATTTTGAAATTCATTTTTTATACTTTCTAAATCCTTGCTTAGCTTACTCACTTTTGCTCCTTTTTGTTATTTTTGGTGGTTTATCGCTACTAAATGCTTATTTATGAGTCTTGTCATTATGGTGGCTACCAAATCCACCACTACTGCCAAAGCCTTTTGCCCCTCGCTCACTTTGTGCTAGCTCATTTACTTCAACAAAATCCACTTGCCACACTCTTTGCACCACCGCTTGAGCGATTCTATCGCCTTTATGGATAGCAAAATCCTCTTTGCCTAAGTTGATTAAAATCACTATTATTTCCCCACGATAATCGCTATCAATCGTCCCGGGCGTATTTAGCACGGAAATCCCATTTTTGATAGCTAGCCCAGAGCGAGGACGCACCTGTATTTCATAGCCTTTGTCTATCTCAAAAGCAAGCCCCGTGCGCACCGCTACTCTCTCGCCTGCCTTTAGCACCACCTCATCGATAGAATGCAAATCAAAGCCCGCCGCCTCTGCTGAATGATAGCGCGGGATAATCGCTTCATCGCTAAGTCTTTGCACCTTTAACACAGGGATATTTTTGTCAAAATCCATTATGATTCTCCAAAATCTAAATTCTGCTTTTTTTACTCAAATGTTGCGTAATGTTACTCAAAATAAATAGGCTTATAAGAAATGCTTAAAATCTCAAAATCACACTCCCCACGCGGAAGAGTGATATTTACCTCATCGCCTACTTCTTTGTCTAGCAATGCTTTTGCGATGGGCGAACCATAAGAAATAAGCCCACGCGAAGAATCGCTCTCAATGCTCCCCACAATCGTATAAGTTGATTTTTTCTCACTATCCAAATCCAAAATCTCAACCGTGCTACCAAAGCTTACTTTATCGTGTGGCAATTTTGCAGGATCAATTATTTGCGCATCGGCTAGCATTTCGCTCAAATCTTTTATCCTAGCATCAATAAAAAGCTGTTTTTCTTTTGCTGCGTGATATTCAGCATTTTCTTTCAAATCCCCGTGCGCACGGGCAATGTCGATTTCTTTGATAATATTTGGACGCTCGACTTCTTTTAGATTTTTTAGCTCGGCGCAAAGTTTTTGATGTCCATATTGTGTGATTGGTTGCATAAAATTCTCCTAAAAATCTAAGGGGATATAATACCAAAATTTGTTAATTCATTAACATATTTGCGACATTTTGCGCACTTCCATAATATGTTTTTGCTAGATTTTTTTCGATAGAAATATGTGAAATATTTTTAGCACTAAGATATTTCCACAACTTTTTTGCGCTAGTGATAAAATGCCCATCTTTTGCCCTCTCTAGCTCGCATTCAAACGCATTTAGTAGATTTTTAGTAGTCATATCGCCCTGTATTAGCTCTTGGTGCATTTTAGATTCTCCCCTGCCCGCCTCCTCGCCACAAAGGGCATTATAAAAAATATTTGCTAGCCCTATGTAGCGTAGTTTGACAAATGTCCTAGCGATAAGATAATCTAGTCTCGCAGCTTTATAGCAAAGCACAAAAGGAATGCCTAAAAGAGCTGCTTCTAGCGTGGCAGTCCCAGAGCAGATAAATGCAAAATGCGCTTTTTTTAGAGAATCTTGTGTATCAAAACTTAGCTCAAATCCGCTTAAATCGCCATATATCAACTCTAATTCCTCCCTACTTTTATCCCCAAAAAACGCAGGGACAACAAGGATTTTAATAAAATCTTTTTTTAGATTTTGTTTTGGATTTTGCGTGGATTTGGTGGAGGTTTTTGCGTGGTTAGTAGCGTTTGTAGCGTTGGCAAAGTTTGTAGATTTTTTTGATTTTGTTATGCAAAAAGCCGTGTCAAAAACATTGCTAGATTTTAGCATTTTTGATTCTAGCGCGTTTGCCACTTCTCTAAAAGTAGGGAAAATCCGCGCTATCTCACCCACCCTAGAGCCCGGCATAAATACGATGCGCATTGTATTTGATTGCGCGTTTGAATGCGTAGTATCTTTATGATATTTGGCAACTTTTTGCATTAAGCCTTGTTTTTGCGCAAAATCCTGCATAGATTTTGCCTCTTTTTGCTGTGATTCTCTCTGCTTTATCGCGCTAAAATCTAGCTCATCAAGCAATGGATGCCCTACAAAGCAAATTTTTTTTGATTCTCTAGCTTTGATTGAATAATACCCCACTTCAAAAGGCAATATCGCTAAGAGTCTATCAAATACCCTCTCTAGCACCTTTACACGCCATTTTTTCCACGCCCACACTTGAGGCAATATGTAGTAATAAATCGGTGTTTTTATGCCACTAGATTTGATTTTTTTGGCAAGCGGGATATGAAACGAACTAGAATCTAAAAAAAGGATTTTATCGGCATCTTTTGCGATTTGTAATAGTTGGCTTTGTGCTTGCAAAATAAAAACAATCTTTTTTGCCACATCGACAAAACCCATTATGGCAAAATCTTGCGAGAAAAATAACGGCTTAAAAGATAGGTGTTTTTTGATAAAGTCATTTGCGCTTTTTGCAAAATCTAATTGCGCAAAATCTTGTGTAAAATCTTGCGCAGGATCGATTTTGGCAAAATCCGTTTTTGCATAATTATGGCTAGATTTTGTGTTAGTTTTTATACTAGATTTCGTGCAAATGTTAGCGTGAGATTTTGTAAAGGATTTTGCGTGCAAACCTCCGTGCAAATCACAAGTTTTACCCTCCAAAAAAATAGCAAATTTTTTTGCCACTTGTTTTTGTAAGGTTTTATCAAAAATCCCTAATAATTCGATTTTATTTGTGGCTTGAGTAGCGTTTTGTTGAGGATTTTCTTTTGTTTGTAGGATTTTATCGCTTTGTTTTGATTCTTTTGTGCTTATTTCACTTTGTTTTTTTTCTTGTTGATATAAGTTTTTTAATAGGCACAAAATCACTTCTTTTGCGTGCAGGTTTGAGCTTGGTTCAAGTGCGCTAAGTAGGATTTTCATTTGCTATCGCTTTTTTGTGGATTTGACATATTTGAGGCATATTTTGAGAGGCAAAATCCACAAATTGTATAACATTTTGCTTAATTTTTTATACTTTACATTCTAGGTGGATAAAAATATTTATTAAATTATGCTAAATTATCAACTAAATCCTGCCTTATAAATGGCATATAACAATATTTAAAGGATAAGTAATGGAATTTGAGGCAAGCCTAAAAGCTAAAAATCTAAAATCCACTCCACAGCGCATCGCAATCCTGCGCGAAATCAAAAAAAATGGGCATATCGGCGTAGAAGATATCTATCAAAATATCAAAAAACACTATCCGTGCATATCTCTTGCCACCGTGTATAAAAATGTCGCTACACTAAATGAAGCAGAGATTTTGCGCGAAATCAAAGCCCCCACACAAAAACAAAAATACGAGCTAGCCTGCGACAAACACATACATGTAAGCTGTGATAGATGTGGCAAACTCCAAGATGTCTATGCTGATGTAAATGCGCTATCTAGCGAATGCAAGCAAAAAACGGGATTTGATTTATTTGATATTTCTGCGGTGTTTATCGGCGTATGCCCAGAATGCAAGGCAAAAGAAAAAAGCATATAAAATACTCGCTAAATCTTCCCACTAATACCGAAAAAATACTACTTATTCATAATCTACATTTTATTTTAAGATTTAGGAGTTACAAATGCCAATTTTGCCAAAAAATAATCATTGTTGCGGGTGTAGTGCGTGTTTTAATGCCTGTCCGCACTATAGCATTGCAATGATTCGCGATTATGAGGGATTTTATGTCCCAAGCGTGAATCAAACCACTTGCACCGAATGCAAATCCTGCGAAATCGCCTGTCCTACTTTGCCTTTTCTAAATTTTGCACCTTATGATAGCGTTCGCAAAAAATCACAATTTCCACTAATGGCAGTAGCGCAAACACACACGGGGGGGGGGAATCGCCTACTCAAATCCCAATCTTGTAGCGACTTTTTAGGGAGTGCTTCAGCTCACTCACTGCGATGCACGGCAAGTGCGTCTCATTCGTTCGCTTCGCACAACCCTAAAAATTCATCTACAATCTTGGAATTTGCAGATTCTAATGATTCGTCATTGCGAGATTTGCAACGCGAATCAAAGCAATCCAAAAAAATAATACAAAAATGGATTGCCACGAATCGCTTCGCGATTCTCGCAATGACAGCGTAGATTCCTCCTCCCTTACGCGTGGCAACTCTACAAATTCCCCCTCCCTTGCGGAGGGGGTTAGGGGGTGGGTAGAATCCCTTCCATTTTATTTCCACAAAAACTCCACCAAAGATTCCCAAACCCTATCATTTTCGCCAAAACTCTCGCGATTTACCGAGCCAAAGGCATTTGCACTTAAAGCAAAAGATGACGCATTGCGACTAAATTCTAGCTCTGGCGGTGCTTTCACACTCATCGCGCAATATGTCCTAAATCGCGGTGGCGTGGTATTTGGTGCGAGTTTTGATGAAAATCTAAATGTTGTCCATAGATTTATCGAATCGCTCACCGAGATGGACACTCTGCGCCGAAGCAAATATGTCGAATCCTTTATCGGCGATACTTACAAACAAGCGCGGGATTTTCTAAAAGCAGGGCGACTCGTGCTTTTTAGTGGCGTGCAATGTCAGATTCACGCATTAAACGCATTTTTGCGAAAGCCATATCCAAATCTACTCACAATCGAAGTGATTTGCAACTCCGTGCCTAGCCCAAAAATTTGGGATATTTATAAAGAGAGTTTGCGTGAATCTAACGATGAAAAATTATTAGATTTTAATTTTCGGGGCAAAAATCTAGGCTGGGAGAATTACTCCATAATTGCCACAACAAACAAAGAGCAAAAAATCATTCCAAACGCCCATTCACCATATCTTTACAACGCTTGGGCTACGCATATCATCACGCGCAAATCTTGTGGTAATTGCTACTCAAAGGGCTTTGTAAGCGGAGCAGACTTCACACTTGGCGACTTTTGGGGAATCCGCGAATATCACGCGGACTTTGTCGATGAGCTAGGCGTTAGTTGCGTTTTTGGTGCATAATCAAAAGGCGTTAGAAATTTTAGATTCGTTGCAAGATTTTGCGCATATCATTGCCACAATCGCGACTATTATCACGCTTGGCAATCCCGCTGCACTTCGTAGCAACGGCATTCAGGCGAATCGCGACTCTATTTTGCGCGAAGCGATTGAAACTTATTCGCGCACCAAAGACGCCAAAAAGGCAATGGCGATTCTCTCACAATATGCGCAAAATCCAAACCAAACCACAAAACCTAACGCATTGCGCCATTATTATTTGGTGTGGAAAAACGACCCACTTCGCAAAGCCATCTCAAACGCACTAAAAAGAGCGCGAAAGTGGCTTTTGAAAACTATGCAAAATTAACCTATCTAAAAATTTTGCAACAATTTGGCAATATGTTGAAAATAAATTCATATTGTTTAAGTAAATTACTTGGGCTTTGTTATAAAATACTACCTTAAACAACCTTTTAAGGCAAATACAATGAAAATCCTACTTCTTGGTGGCACGGGTGCGATGGGAGCGCATTTAGCGCGGATTTTAGCAGACATGGGCAATGAAGTGCATATCACTTCGCGGCGCAAATTTGCAAATAATAAAAGCGATTTTGCGCCAAACATTCACTACATTTGTGGCAATGCACACGATTTAGATTTTGTGCTAGGTTTGCTTGATTCGCACAAATATGACTGCGTGGTGGATTTTATGATTTATGCCACGATAGAGTTTTTGGATAGAGTGGAATTACTGCTTGGCAAATGCGTTCATTATGTGTTTTTAAGCTCGGCTAGGGTTTATGCGAGTAGTGATGAGCTTTTGAGGGAAGATTCACCTAGATTGCTTGATATAAGCAAGGACAAAGAGTATCTAGCCACCGATGAATACGCCCTTACCAAAGCAAGACAAGAAAACATTTTAGCCCACGCACATAAAGGCAACTACACCATAATACGCCCTTATATCACATTTAGCGAGATTCGTTTGCAACTTGGCGTATATGAAAAAGAGTCGTGGCTTTATCGCGCAATGCAGGGCAAAAGCATAGTGTTTTTCAAAGATATAGCCACGCATTACACGACTATGACTTACGCGCTTGAAGTGGCAAGAGCTATTGCCGTGATATGTGGCAATGCTAATGCTTATGGGCAAACCTATCACATAGCAAGTGAAAAAGCGGTGAAATGGGAAGAGATTTTAGCCATTTATCAAAAAGTATTGCAAAACGAGCTAGGCAGGGAAATCAAAGTCGTTTTCGCAAATCTTTATGAATTTTTTGGCAAAAACGCATATCAAGTCATTTATGATAGGCTATTTGATAGGAAATTTGACAGCTCTAAAATCAATGCTCTGCTTACCCAAAATGGCGAAAAACCATTGGGGGGGGGGGAGTTTAGAAACGCATATCGCGCTGTGTCTTAAAGAATTTATCCAAAATCCGCGTTTTAATGGCATTGATTTTGATGATGAAATCAAAAAAGACGCGCTTTGTGGCGAAATGACAGCATTATGTCAGATTCAAGGCACACAAAATAAAATCGCCTATCTCAAAGCCTACAAACGCCACGCAAAAGGCTTTTTAGCCAAACTTAAAGCTAGGATTTTGTATAGGGTTTGTAAAATTGGGTTTATTTTAGTAAAAATCATAACCAAATAAAAATCTTAAGTTTTATTTAAGTGCTTTTTTTATAAAATCGCATTCTTATTTTTCTCTAGCTAGTTCGGTATCGGGCTAACGCGATACCCAACTCCTAGAGTTAATGTAAGAAACATATTATTTTGATATTAAGGAGGCAATTATGCCAAATGATTTAAATGAAGTAGATTTTTCTCCATATTCTTCAAAAAGCACCGCTGTGCTAGTTGATTTATCTTTCTTTATCAAAGCCTATCAAAAAAGTCAAGGCAAATATCCATCAAAAGAATTTGTTAAACGACTAAGCGATTATTTGTTTAAAACCCTAATGGTTTATAAAGACACACTTTTTCGTTATTATATATACGATTCAGAGCCTTTATCATCAGGCAGGATACAAAAACCTATAAGCAAACAAGAATACTTGTTTAACGCAACGCCTATTTATGAATTTAGGACAGAGGTTTTAAAAGAACTCAAAAAGCAACCTTATTTTGCTGTGAGATTAGGAAAAATGTCTGGCAAACCACAATGGAAACTAAAAGCAAATATCCAAGCTGATTTGCTTAATGGCAAAAAAGCAATAAGCGATTTAAAAGATGAAGATTTTGTTTTAGACATAAAACAAAAGGGCGTAGATATGAAGATAGGTTTAGACATTGCTACTTTATCTCTTAAAAAGCAAGTTGAAAAAATCATTCTTATAGCGGGCGATAGCGATTTTGTCCCAGCTGTGAAATTTGCTAGGAGAGAGGGTATCATCATTCAGCTTGACCCGATGCGACAGAATATCACAGATGATTTGCAGGAGCACATAGACTTGCTATTTTCTATTTTGCCAGATAGTAAAACCAACAAAAAATAATAAAAATGGTTTAGTGGGCGTATTCTACTAAAATTGTCCTGCAAAGGCTAATTTTAGGCATATTGCTTTTGTTGTTGATTTTTTGTTACAATGCGAATTTATTTTTAAAATCAAAGGATTTTTATGAAAAGCACCAATCTCCCCGACACTCTCTCCCACTACACCACAGATAAAAACGCACAGATTGTCCTAGCTTTGCTAAAAGCCCACAATATCCGCAAAATCATCGTGTCCCCGGGCGCTACAAACATTACCCTTGCTCGTAGCGCACAAAATGACAGCTTTTTCACGCTATATTCTGCCATAGATGAGCGAAGCGCGGCGTATATGGCGTGTGGCTTGTGCGAAGAGAGTGGCGAGGCAGTCGCGCTATCTTGCACGGGCGCGACTGCTGCTAGAAACTATATGAGCGCGCTTACAGAAGCCTACTATCGCAAACTCCCTATCCTTGCGATAACTTCTACGCAAAATATAGCCAAAGTAGGACATTTAGTCCCGCAAGTAACGGATAGAAGCCACCCGCCACACGACATAGTCCGACATAGCGTATATCTTGGCATTCCTAAAAATGACGATGAAGCTTGGGCGTGTGAGGTAAAGGCAAATACGGCGATTTTGGAGCTATTTCGCGCAGGTGGGGGACCTGTGCATATCAATTTAGAGACGAGTTATAGCGCGGATTTTAGCGTGAGAGAGCTACCCAAAGTGCGCGTGATAAAGCGAATCACACAAAGTGATTCACGCTTTGCTTTGCCACAGATTCCACTACACAACCAAAATGGCGAAAAAGTCAAAATCGGCATACTACTAGGCTCACATAGCGCGATGAGTGATGAGCTGACAAAGGCTATTGATGCATTTTGTGCCAAATATGATGCGGTGGTATTTTGCGACCATACGAGTGGATATTATGGCGACTACCGCGTGGCACATTGCATTAGCACTATGCAGCACAGAGGATACGCGGATAGTTTGTTCCCAGATTTAGTCATCTATATGGGCGAAATGAGCGCGTATAGCTATGTCTATGGCAAAAGCGTGTGGAGGGTAAGCGCAGACGGCGAGATTCGCGATACTTTCCGCAATACCGAATATGTCTTTGAAATGCCTGAAATAGCGTTTTTTAGACACTATAACGCATTAAACGATACAGCTACAAACGGGGGGGGGGGGAGGGGAATCACACTCCGATTCGTCTCATAGCTTAGATTCTACTTCAAAATCCGCTTTAAATTTAAACTCTACCACTTCACACTTTACAGATTCACATTCTACAAAATCTTATATCAACCTTTGCAAAGAAAAATTGCAAAATCTATGGGCAAATGTCCCTGAACTACCTTTTTCAAATATTTATCTAGCACACAAATCCCACAATCTTTTGCCAAGCGATTGCGTAGTGCATTTGGGGATTTTGCATTGCATTCGCTCGTGGAATTTCTTTGATTTCCCGCAAGGTGTGAGGGCGTATAGCAATGTCGGTGGCTTTGGCATAGATGGGTGTGTGAGCGCAGCACTTGGGGGCAAGTTTGGCAGATAAAAATCGCCTTGTATTTTGCATTGTCGGGGATTTGACGTTTTTTTATGACTTAAACGCACTTGGCAATCGACACTTGGGCGCAAATCTTAGAATCTTGCTTGTAAATAACGGCAAAGGCACAGAATTTAGAAATGTCGGGCATTTGGGTGCGCTTTTTGGCGACTCAAGTGATGATTTTACCGCAGCAGCAGGACATTTTGGCGATAAATCGCCCACACTTGTAAGAGACTTTGCGCGCAATCTAGGCTTTACCTACCTTAGCGCAAACGACAAAGAATCCTACGAAAAAGTAGCAAAAGAATTTTTCTGTGCTGAAATGACGCAAAAACCTATGCTTTTGGAGGTTTTTACAAACGATAGCGATGAAAGCAAGGCACTAGAAATCATCACAAATATGGAAATCGCCACCAAATCCAAACAAAAAGAGCGCAAAAACAAGCCCAAAATCTCACTTACCAAAAAGCTAAAACGCGAAACCCTGCGCGTGGTAAAACAAATCGAGCGAAAGTTGGAGGATTAGCAAAATGAAAAAAGTTAGAATCATCACATATTGTTCTGCGCTATGTAACTACGGACAGGTGCTTCAAGCGTTCGCGTTGCAGAGATTTTTGCGAAATCACTACAAAGATTACGACATTAAGCTAATCTATGCGCATCCATTTGGCGCAACGCCACAGAGCGAACCGCCAAAACGAACGCCACTAAAAGTCTTTTTGGCGCATTTTAAAACGGCTAGGCGATATTTTTGTGCTTATATTTTGTGTATCGATAAATACGATAGGCGCGTAAAGCGCGACAAAAAAGAAGCGTTAAAAAATGCGTTGCGCGAGGTTTTGGCTGAAGTAGGGCTCGATAAAAATGCCGCAAATGAGTCGCGAATCAAAGCGTTTGATAAAAAGCGCGAATTTGAGCGATTCAAAAGAGAGCATATTGCGCTTACTAGCGAATCTTTGCAAGATTTTCGCACTTTCACGCCTGAAATGGAAGCGGACTGCTATATCGTAGGGAGCGACCAAGTGTGGAATGATTGGGGTGCGCTTCAAAACGACTACACGCAAGGATTGGATTTCTACACGCTAGAATTTTTGCCACCAAACCACAAATCACACAAAATCTCTTATGCCGCAAGTATCGGTAAGCCAAAATTTGGGAGCGAGGGCGAAAAGGCGTATTTTAAAAACGCGCTATCAAAATTTGATGCGATTTCATTGCGCGAATCGTGCAATATTGAGTCGTTAAAAGAGATAGGTTTGCAAAGTGTTTGCGTGCCTGACCCAAGTCAGCTTTTAACCAAAAGCGACTATGAAAAGCTGATTGATTCAAGCATAAAAAATGGCGCGTTTGATTCGCACAAAAGCGATGGCAAGATTCGCAAGGACAGCGTTTTTGTCTATATGCTAGGCAATGAAACGATTATGGATAAGGACGAAATTATGGCATTTTTGAGCGCGAAAAATAGCGTGATTTACACAAATGCAAATGTGGATTTTTCTTGCGAGTGGGATTATAAAAGCGACTTTGCGCCCACACCACAAGAATGGCTAGCGTGTATTAGGGATTGCAAGGTGCTAGTTACAAACTCTTTTCACGGGTGCGCCTTTGCGCTTGTGATGGGGACGCCTTTTGTGGCTTTGAAACTAGGTGGCGGTGCTAGTGGAATGAATACGCGATTTTTTCAGCTATTAGAACTTTTTGGCTTACAAAATCGCCTTGTGGATAATTTGAGCGATTTAGAGGCGCAAATAAAAACGCCCATAGACTTTGAATCTGTCAATCAAAAGCTAGATTCGTGGCGCAAAGTGGGAATGGAATTTTTGAAGCAAAATCTAGCGAATCTTTAAAATTGAAAATAAAAATTTGCGCTATAATTGCGCTTTTAAAATTTTAGATTCACAAAAAGGAGTGCTTATGAAGCCATTTTTAGCAAAACTCTACACGCTATGTGTAAAAAACAAAGACAAACGCCAACGCATTTATGATTTACTCACAAATAGGGGGGGGGGGACTATCCACATTAGATAAAATCTTTGAACTATCAAAGGCAACTAATGAAATTTTAAGAGCCACCACTATCCCCACTCAAATTCCACAAGCTACGGGTGATTTGAGATTACACCAACTTGCATCACTTGAAATCCTCAAACGACTTACCGCATTTTTAGATAAGCATAATATAGAGTATTGGCTCTATGCTGGCACTCTCATCGGTGCGATGAGGCACAAAGGCTTTGTGCCGTGTGACGATGACATTGACATTGCAATGACTCGTCCAAATTATGAGAAATTCCAAAGCATAATTGATGAATTTTGCCAAAATGGCTTATCTTACACCGATGGCGATATTGTAAGGATTTTTTATATAGGCGCAACCGCACAAATAGATATTTTCCCATTTGATTTTGGCAATAGTGCGGATTTACCACCCAAAGATGAATATGACAGCTTAATTAAAAAATTTTGGGAGATTCATCATAAGATTCCATTTGATTTTAGTGTAGGGCATATACCAAAAGCCACTACGATACCAAAAGATTATTTGCAAAAATTAAAGACAATCTACCAAAATGAAATTTTACAAAACAAGCCCATTCCGCCAAAAGCATATTTGTTTCATTCCTTTCACGCACCTGCTTACGCGAGGGTTTTATGCAAATATGATGAGATTTTCCCGCTAAAAAAGATTGAATTTGAAGGGTGCGAGTTTAGCGCACCAAATGATTCTTTTATGCACCTGCATAGAAAATATGGCAATTTTATGTGTTTGCCAAAAACGCTATATTCACACGAAGCTGGGCGAAATCTATCAAAAGAACAAATTTTAAAAGATTTAGAATTGATTGGCGCAAAGGATTATTTGTGGTAGCACGACAAACCTACGCCATCATACTCTGCGCTGGAATCGGTTCTCGTTTAAGCGCGCTTACAAATCTCGCTCCCAAAGCTTTGATAAAAGTAAATGCAAAAGCGATTTTAGACTTTGCGATTGCTGGATATTTGGACGCTGGGCTAGTGCAAAAAAAATATCATTGTCGTTACGGGCTACAAAGGCGAAATGATAGCAGACTTTTTAGCGCAGAATTATCCACAGATTCGCACGATAAGAAATAGCGATTTTGCCACTACAAACAATATGTATTCGCTGTATTTGGCGTTGAGAGAGTTGCCATTAGATTCGCTTGACACGCTATTTATAAATAATGGCGATTGTTTATATGAATCCCAAACCATAAAAGATTTTGCAGATTTGCCACTGCAAAATACTATCGCGATTCAAAGCAAAATCTATAATGATGAATCGATGAAAATCTCGCTAGGCACACAAAATCAGCTCATAAATATCGCCAAAAATATCCCGCAAAAAGATAGCAATGGAGTCTCTATTGATTTATATAAATTCTCGCGCCCTGCTGTAATCACGCTTTTTGATATTATCAAAGATTTTATCGAGATTCGCGAGGATTTGACACAATGGAGTGAAGTGGCATTTCCTCCACTATTTCGCCAAGTCGCCGTCTCACCGCACGATATAGGGCGAAAAAAATGGGTAGAAGTCGATAATGTGGAGGATTTGGCATTAGCGGATAGAATTTTTAGCGATTTTGATTTAAGCGCGAAAAAGGCGTTGATTTGCGATATGGACGGGACTTTGTATGTGGGCGATAAACCTTTGCAAAAAAGCATAGATTTTATCAAACGCACAAAGCAAGAGATATTTTTTCTCACAAACAACACTTCAAAAACGCCAAGCGACTATGTAGAAAAACTCGCTTCCTTTGGGATTTGCGCGGATTTAGCGCATATTATCACGCCACTAAACGCGCTCATAGATTATTTACAAACAAAATCCATAGATTCTGCCTATCTTGTGGCAAATGAGCGTGTGGCTAAATATGTGCAAGAAAAGTTACCAAATGTAAATTTTTGCTTTGATAAAGAGCGCAATCAAGCGGTGATTCTTACCTTTGATACGCAGATAAATTATGAAAAATTGCAAAATATCTGTGATTTATTACACAATACAAATGCAAAATATATCGCCACACATAGCGATATATTTTGCCCTAGCGAATATGGCGCGTTGCCAGATATTGGGAGCTTTGTTGCCTTGCTAGAAATGGTGGCACATAAGATTCCAAGCGTAGTGTTGGGTAAGCCAAATGTTGCTTTGGCAAAGTCGATTTTGGAGCGTTTTAGCCCACAAGAAATTGCCGTCATAGGCGATAGAATCTACACAGATAAAGAGTTAGCGGATAATATGGGCTGTGATTTTGTTTTGACACTTACAGGGGAGACTTCACGCGCTGATTTGCAGGACTATAATGGTAGTTTCCCCAAACTTGTGGTGCGTGATTTGGGCGAGATAGATTTAGACAACCGATTTTATGCTACGCCACGAGAGAGAGAGAGAGAGAGAGAGTAATTGCGCACACGCAAATAGATTTTATCCACGCTGCATAAATACTAACTTGCTAGGAGGCTACAATGTCGCCTAGTAAAAATTCTACTACAAATTACGCTGTGATTTTGGCTGGCGGGGTTAGCAAAAGAATGGGCGATATGAGTTTGCCAAAGCATTTTTTAGAGATTTGTGGAATCCCTATTATTGTTTTAACTATTCAAAATATAATCAATTCATCTTTAAGCTATTTTTGTCTATAATTTCGCAATATTTATGAAACCAAACAATGCTTAAAGCATTTTTAAAAAATTGCAAAATCTAAGGAGCAATGATGATAACGCTAAAGCAGGCATTAAGCCTTAGCAAAGAAGAGCAAAACGAGCTAAAATCCCAAATCCAAAATCTAGCAAAACAAAGCCAAAATGCCGAACTAAACGCATACATAGATTTTAGCGATGACGGGCAAGATGGCGTGCCAATTTTAATCAAAGACAATATCAATGTCAAAGGCTGGGAAATCACTTGTGCTAGCAAAATCCTAAAAGGCTACAAATCCCCATACAACGCCACAGCAATCCAAAATCTACACGCAAATGGAATGAGCGCATTTGGCAGGGCAAATATGGATGAGTTTGCTATGGGAAGCACGACAGAATCTAGCTGCTATGGGCGCACCAAAAATCCGCGTGATACTTCTCGCGTGCCCGGGGGTAGCTCTGGGGGGAGTGCTGCAGCAGTGGCAGGTGGGCTAGCTATCGCGGCACTTGGTAGCGATACGGGAGGCTCTATCCGTCAGCCTGCTAGCTATTGTGGCTGTGTAGGGCTAAAGCCTACTTATGGTAGGGTTAGCAGATATGGGCTTATCGCTTATAGCTCAAGCCTAGACCAAGTAGGACCTATCACGCAAAATGTAGAGGATTGCGCGCTACTGCTAGATGCGATAAGTGGTAATGATGAGCGCGACTCTACAAGTGCAAAAAAGCCCCCTTTGCAATGTTTTAGCAAGCTAGATAAAGAGAGAGGGTTTAAAATCGCAGTGTTAAAGGATTTTATCAAAGATGCGGATTCTAGCGTGGCAAAAGCGTATGAAAACACCATAAAAATCCTAGAATCTAGTGGCAATGAAATCCTGCCTAAACAAATGCTTGATACAAGTTTGCATATCTCTACTTACTATATCATCTGCACAGCAGAAGCTAGCTCAAATCTCGCTCGCTTTGATGGTGTGCGCTATGGCAATAGAGTGCAAAACGGCGATGCAAGCAAACAGGGACTAAAAGATTTATACCTATCCACGCGCTCAAATGGCTTTGGCAATGAAGTAAAAAACAGAATCTTGCTAGGTAGTTTTGTGCTTAGTAGCGGGTATTATGACGCGTATTACCTAAAAGCGCAAAAAATGCGACAACTTATCCGCGCACAATTTGAGGAAATATTTAAAGAAGCGGATTTGATTTTATGCCCTGTCGCGCCGACTACCGCTCCCAAATTCCGCGCTATGCAAACGCCATTGCAAATGTATCTAAACGATATTTATACCATTGGTGCAAACCTAGCAGGAGTGCCTGCTATCAGTCTGCCTGTGGGAAATGATAGCGAGGGATTGCCTATTGGTATGCAGCTTATTGGCAGACATTTTGATGAGCAAAGCGTGCTAGATTGTGCATATAGTTTAGAGAGTGCGCTTAGTTAATTGTGTATTTAAAGATAGTGAAAATATGAAAAATCAAACGCTAAAAACATCACAAAAGATTTCACAAAAATCTATATTAGAGTTTTTGGAATCTTTGCAACCACAGCTACAAAAAGAGGGGATAGAAGCACTCGGGCTTTTTGGCTCATTTGCCAAAGGAAGCGCAGATAATGCAAGTGATATAGATATTTTTATCAAAAGTTCACATATTTTTTGCAAAAAATATGTTGGATTTAGGGCGTTTATTTTTTTGGATACATTAAGGGCGGATTTGGCAAGGTATTTTAAAAGAGAGGTTGATTTGTGTGATATAGCTAGTTTGAATGATAAAAAACTAGCAAGACTACTAGATAAAGCCATTTGGGTATATAATACCTCAAATAACAATCATAAAAAGGTGCATAATGGATAAATCCACACAACGATTTATAGAAATGCTAGATAGAATCCAAAAAATACAAGAACTATGCCAAAAAAGTGGTGGAGTAAGCCAAGCCCTAAGCGATACACTTAGTGCCCAACCTGCTATTATGATGCACTTTATTATTATGCAAGAACAGATTACAAAACTTCAAAATGACGCAGAATTTGCATTGTTAGAAAAAATATCAAAAGAAAATTTAAGAGGGCTTTTGGCGGTTAGAAATATTGCTTCACACGATTATGATGGTATAAATTTTGCGATTATTGAAGATATTATCCATAGCAATTTACCAAAACTTGCTAAAGAAATAGAAGAGATTTTGCGCGAAAAATGATGTTATATTATTTTGCAAAAGTGATTTAAAAAATCAAATACTACAAAAAGGAGCAAAAATGACAAAATCTACAAACCCCGCAAAGCAAGCCCCTGCAAAGCAAGTCGCAAAATCAAAATCCGCGACAAAACCCAACACAAAATCTAAAACCCTAGAATCTAAAATCACAAAATCTAGCGCGAAAAAATCACATTTGCAAGAATCCAATCCGCAAAAATCGCGTTTGCAAAAACCCCACACGCAAAAATCGATTTTGCAAAAATCTAGCACACAAAAATCCACTCCGCTAAAATCCCCAAAAATCCCATTTCAATCATTTCCAAAAGCTTTGACTTTTGAAGATATTTTGCTTATCCCCGCGTATTCGCAAGTCCTGCCAAAAGAAGTAGATACCACTTCAAAACTTACCCGCACCATAAGTCTAAATATCCCCATTATCTCCGCTGCTATGGATACCGTCACAGAGTATAAAGCCGCCATTGCTATGGCAAGGTATGGTGGCATAGGCATCATACATAAAAATATGCCCCCCCAAATGCAAGCAGAGCATATCAATAAAGTCAAAAAAAGTGAAAGCGGGATTATCCGCGACCCTGTATCTATCCAAGCAAATCGCTCTCTAGCGGATGCCAAAATCATCACGGATAATTATAAGATTTCAGGTGTGCCTGTGGTAGATGAAAAAGGCTTGCTTATAGGGATTTTGACAAATCGCGATATGAGGTTTGAAAAGGATTTGAGCAAAAAAGTAGGCGATGTGATGACAAAAATGCCTCTTGTAACGGCAAATGTAGGCGTAAGCCTAGAGCAAGCACAACAAATTATGCACGCCCACAGAATCGAAAAGCTCCCCATAGTCGATAAGCACAATATCTTGCAAGGGCTTATCACCATAAAAGACATTCAAAAGCGAATCGAATATCCAAACGCCAATAAAGACGCGCAAGGTAGGCTTTGCGTGGGGGCAGCTATTGGGGTTGGACAGCTTGATAGAGCGCAGGCATTAGTAGAAGCGGGGGTAGATGTGCTAGTGCTTGATTCTGCGCACGGGCATTCAAAAAATGTCATTTCTACTTTAGAGGGCATAAAAAACACGCTAAATATCCAAGTCATAGTCGGCAATGTCGTAACGGCAAAGGCTACGCAGGATTTGATTGCCGCAGGCGCAGATGGGGTAAAAGTCGGCATAGGACCGGGCTCTATCTGCACGACTAGAATCGTAGCGGGCGTGGGTATGCCTCAAGTCTCCGCGATAATCAACTGCGCAGAAGTGGCGATAAAAAATGGCGTGCCACTCATCGCCGATGGTGGGATAAAGTATTCAGGCGATGTGGCAAAGGCATTAGCACTTGGAGCATCTAGCGTGATGATAGGCTCGCTACTTGCAGGCACGGAGGAATCCCCCGGGGATTTGGTGCTATATCAAGGACGGCAGTATAAAAGCTATCGTGGTATGGGTAGTATCGGTGCTATGTCAAAGGGGAGCGCGGATAGATATTTCCAAGAAGGCACAGCACAAGAAAAGCTAGTCCCCGAGGGGATAGAAGGACGCGTGCCATACAGAGGACGCATAGGCGATGTGCTTCATCAGCTTGTAGGGGGGTTAAGAAGCTCTATGGGCTATCTAGGCGCAAAAGATTTATCTAGTTTGCAAGAGAGAGCAGAATTTGTCGAAATCACTTCAGCAGGTTTGAGAGAATCCCATGTCCACGATGTGGATATTACCAAAGAATCTCCAAATTATCACGGCTAGCTTGCATAAATTTGCCAAAAATAGATTTTCAAAATAGATTTTTGCGCAAAAAATAATGCAAGTGTAATGCAAAAATAATGCAAACATAAGCAAGCATAAATTATAAGATTTTGCAAGAAAGTAAAATATCAAAGCAAAATATCCCAATATAAAATATCCCAAAACAAGCAAAATCCTATCTTTTTGCCCTACGAAAATCTACGCCACAAAATCTAGCCCTAAAATCTATCACAAATCTATGTTTTCATTTTTTTATGCCATTTTTCTGCCAAGATTTTTATCAAGATTTTGATAATGTTTGGTTATAATCTTGCGTGCATTTTGCACTAATTTTACAAAAAAAAGGAGCTTAAGATGAATATCTTAACACAAACGACACAAGTAGCACACTCGGCAAATGCCACCACAAGCCATACCAAAAACAACAACGCAAGCAAACTAGCTAGATTCACACTAGCAGTGATATTTGCAAGTGTATTTGCGGGCATATTTGGCACGCTAGCCTATGCAGAGCCCACCAGCCAAGACATACAAAAGCAAATCGAAGCACTAAAAAAAGAAAACGAACTCCTAGAGCTAGAGCGCAAAAATCAATCCCTAAAAGACGATGATTTGCAACGCCAAATAAATGACGAAAGACGCAAAAACCAATCACTAAAGGGCGCAAACCAGAGAGAGAGAGAGAGAGTAACTCAAGCGCAAAATCTGCTAAAAGCCCAAAGCAAGGTGGCTTTGTAGGGCTTGAGCTAGGGATTGGAATCGCAAACACAAAAGGAACTAGCACAGATGACACAGGCATAACAGAAACTAATTACAACAAAAACTACCCACACTTCCCCATAAACTTACAATTTGGCTATCAATGGTATTTCACAAAATCTATGGGCTTGCGAGCCAAAGGCTATATAGGCTATTCTAATTATTTTAAAGAACTTTACAAACACACTTTTTCAAATGAATATGACGCAACAAGTGGTTATTATGATAAAAACACAGGAACATATTACCAAGAGTTTGAATCAGTAACAAATGGCGATTATGTATTTAGTTTAGATTCTCACGCTATTCAATACGGCGTAGAGTTAGCATATATTTGGGATTTTTTGGACAAAGGCAAGCACACTATCGGGCTAGATATAGCACCTCTAGGGCTTGAAGCAAGCACATATATGCCAAAACATAAATACAAAGCTACAGGTTCTACTACATACACTTGGACTGGCACAGGGACAAACAATACAGGATTTGAAGATACTTTTACAGAATCTAATAATGCAAGTCGTAGTCAAGCCTTTGAAACTCATACAAAATTTGCCTACACAGCAAGTATAGGGCTTCATTATTACTACAATGTCAATCATCAAATCTTTGCCTCTTACAAAATCCGCACATACAGCACCACCACCACAGCTACGCTAAAATTTAAAGATTATGTTAGTCCTGCCAAAATCTCAAATGTCTCAAATCACGCCTTTTTGCTAGGCTATGCGTATAAATTTTAGGGGGCAGTGAAATGAAAATCATCACAAAACATATTTCAAAATCTATCCAGCCTTATGTATCATTTGTAGTTTTGACTTTTGTGAGTTTGGCAAGTTTAGCTAGTTTATCAAAAGCCGATGAAATCCAAGAGCGAATCGACAAGCTAAAAGCTGAAAATGAGCTACTAGAGCTACAAAAGAAAAATGCCGCGCTAAAAGAGCTAGACGCTATCCAAAAAGAAAACGAACTCCTAGAGCTAAAGCGCAAAAATGCTGCACTAAAGCGCGGAGAATCTATAAATGATTCTAGCGACTTTGCTAGCACAAATAGCATAGCTACTAAGACAAATCGCCCCTGCACTCAAGGCAAACTAGGGCGATACGCACCCACAGGGTGCTTTGTGGGCGTAGAAGTGGGAGTGGCTTTTGGCGTGGAAAATAATGTATGGGGGGCGAGTGGATTTCCTAGAACCCCTAGCGATTCTAGCGGGGTTAGTCTGCCCCTCACTATAAATGGCGGGTTTCAATGGTATTTTTTAGCAAATATGGGCGTGCGTGTGCGGGGCAATCTAGGATATAGCGCGCATTTTGCTGATATGAACTATGGTGGCATAAACTCGATGGAAGCGACAAATCATTCGATACATTATGGCGTAGAAGTAAGCTATTTGTATGATTTTATCGCCACGACAAAAAGGACATTTGGCGCGGATGTGGGATTTGGCATAGAGGGAATGACACTTTTTGGCTCTAGCGCAAAAGATAGCAGGGAGGGCTCATATAACGATGGCGCGTATAACAAAACCATAAGCAAATTTAACTTTTGGCAAGGCAGGATAGGCGTGCATTATTATCACAATCTTACTCATCAGTTTTGGTTGTCATATATTTATAAGCCCTATTCTAGCAAATGGGTAGAAAAAGCCCACGACACCACACCAAACAACTTTATCACGCTAGGATATGCGTATAGATTTTAGGGGTTAATGGCGTTTTGGGAGGGGGGATTTTGGAGGGGATTTTGTAGTTTATTAGCATATTTTGCCATCTTTGTAGTCATTGCAACTTGTCATTTTAAAAAAGATTTTGGCAAAAGCGGTTTTAGCAAGAGTGATTTTGGTAAAAATGATTTTTGTAAAATCGCGTTGCAATTTTTTTTTGAATAATAAAAAACTTAAAGTTTTAAAAATAGCTTGATTGCACGCGATATTTTGTGATATTTACAGTAATATTTTGCTGTGTAAATCACAACTTTTTAACAACACAAAATCCAAAGCAAAATCATAAATAAGGACTACAACAATGCTCGATTCTACCCATATAAAAGCCCTGAAAAATATCGTAGGGGAGGAGAATTGCTACGATGACAAAGCGCATTTGCTCGCCTACTGCTATGACGCTACGCGTGAGCGATACGAGCCTGAAGCGGTGGTATTCCCACGCGATGAGGGCGATGTAAGCGCGATACTCAAATACGCTAATGCGCACAAAATCCCCGTGATACCGCGCGGTGCGGGCAGTGGATTTACAGGAGGCGCATTGCCCGCACAAGGCGGGATAATCCTCGCCTTAGAAAAGCATTTCAACAAAATCCTAGAAATCGATGAAAAAAACCTCATCGCCCGCGTCCAGCCCGCTGTGGTAAATAAAATATTCCAAAACGAAGTGGAAAAACGCGGACTTTTCTACCCGCCAGACCCTGCAAGCCAAGAGTATAGCACACTAGGGGGCAATGTCAGCGAAAACGCAGGCGGAATGCGTGCCGCCAAATATGGAATCACCAAAGACTTTGTAATGGCGTTGCGCGCGGTGCTACCAAATGGCGAAATAATCCGTGCGGGCAAAAAAACCATAAAAGATGTCGCGGGCTATAATGTCGCGGGAATCCTCATCGCAAGTGAGGGGACACTCGCCGTCATCACCGAAATCACGCTCAAACTCATCGCCAAGCCCAAATTCAAACAATCCGCGCTTGGCGTGTTCCCAAGCATTGAGAGCGCAATGAATGCCGTGTATAAAAGTATGGCAAGCGGGATTACGCCTGTGGCAATGGAGTTTTTGGATAATTTAAGCATTCGTGCGGTGGAGGAGAAATTTCACAAAGGCTTGCCAACGGAGGCGGGCGCGATTTTAATCACGCAAGTTGATGGGGATTTGGAAGTGCAAATCCAAAATCAAATCGCCCTTTTAGAATCTAAATTCCGAGAAAATGGCTGTATAGAATTTAAAATCGCGCAAAACGCGCAAGAGGAGGAGGATTTGTGGTTTGCTAGGCGCAATGTAAGCCAAAGTATCAATATCTATGGCAAAAAAAAGCTCAACGAAGACATCACCGTGCCTCGCTCGCGCCTACCCGAACTCCTAGAGAAAATCAGGCAAATGAGTGAGAAATATGGCTTTAAGATTCCCTGCTTTGGGCATACAGGCGATGGGAATGTGCATACAAATGTGATGGTGGGCGACCCAAGCAAGCCCCTAGATGAAGCCGAGCTAGAGCGCGGGCATAAATGTATCGAGGAAATTTTCAAAATCGCGGTGGAGCTAGAGGGCACACTTAGCGGGGAGCACGGCATCGGGCTATCTAAAGCTCCATTTATGCACCTAGCTTTTAGCAAGGCAGAAATGGAGCTTTTTGGCGCGATAAAGAGGGCATTTGACCCAAATAATATCCTAAACCCGCATAAAATGGGATTACCTTAAAATACCCGTGATAAGTCGCTAAAAATAATCTGTTTAAGGTTGATTAGGCTTAAAATTTATACCAAAAAAAATCGCTAGAAGTTATGTATATAACGCAGGGCAACACTATAAAATGTATATTTATAAGCATACCTATGCACATTTTTTGGAAATTCAAATGGCAAAAATGATATTCTAGTTCCTAATTCAAGGGTTTTACTAGAATCAAAAGTAGCGCGAAATCCTGCATTAAGCCCGACATCTAAATTTGTTGCGAAAGTAATGCTTGTATTTCCACCAAGTCCAAGCCCTACAAATCCGCCAAAATCTAAATCCTCTTTGCTTACAAAATTTCCTAGAAAATCTACATTTGCACCATAATTAAATATCATAAACTGCCCCTTACGCGCGTAATAACCATCTTTGTAATTCAAGTTTGCATAATATCTTACGCCAATATGTGGCGCGAAAAACTGCTTATACCCTACAAGCAATCCATAAGTCCCACCAAAATTATGCACTGTATGAGTGCCATTACCAAATTCTAACTGCGTAGGAGCGATATTTACCCCCGCTTCTAGCCCTGCAAAAGCCCCGCTTTTTTCGGCATTTGCCACGCTTATGCTAGCTAGGGTGCTAGCTACTGCTATGGTTAGATACTTTTTTTGCATTGTTTGTCCTTTTTTGTAGATTTGTGCTTTGCATAGCGCATTTGCACGAGGAGCAATGCTACAAAAAAAAAAAAAAAAACGGATTGTTAATGTGGCGTTTGTCGTGGGTTTAATGCGTAAAATCAATGTTTGTTTATTGCTACGCCTTTGTGAAAAATTTAGCACTTTATTTAGAATAAACTAGAATAAGATAAAAATAAATCAAGCATAGAAGTATCAAAGATTTTTTCTAAGCATATTTACAAAATCGTAGTCTTAATAGCGGTATTTAAGAGATAAAAAAGGCAAAATATTATCGCCTGCAGGGTTTATGTTTGGATATATTATGCGTTGGATTTGGTGCATTATTTGGGATAACAATCTCTTTTTCTTGTGCTTGAAATATTGTTGCTTTGTGTAATTCTTGCTTTTGTAAATCTTTTGCCATAGACATAAAGTTTTGTATATCGTTGTTGCGGATAATAGAAATATATTGCGCTTTACTATCTTTTTGGATTATCGCAGGTGGTAGATTTTGCTCTATGCAACTATATACGATTAGCAATCGTCCTATTCTGCCATTACCATCACTAAATGGGTGGATTTTCTCAAAGTGAATATGAGATTCTAAAATCGCTTGAAGTTTATCATCATCATTTTTTGCATTCTCAAATCTATGATATAGATTATTACACCATTCTTGCATAGCTGTTGGCACTTGATAAGGTGGAAGCGTCTCAAAAGTCGCACCTATAATGACATTTGGGACTTTTTTAAACTCGCCCTTATTGTCAAGCAAATTTTCTAAACATAGGGCGTGGAAGTGTTTTATGAGTTTTGGATTTAGCTGTTTTTTAGCATTTAGAGATTCTATAAGACATTTTAAAACTTGCTTATAATTTTTAACTTCGTAAAATTCTCTCATATTCATTTGCTTAGGAATATAATCATCTAGCAAAATACTAGCGGTTTCATCTTGCGTTAGTGTGTTGCCCTCTATGGCGGTGGAATGATGAGCCATACGCACGCATAAATCAAGCGCATATTTTTGATTATCTAAAAAATCTAAAAATTGCATTTTTATCCTTTAAGCAAAATGCCTTATTTATGGTAATTATATCATAAACACATTTTGCAAATTTTTTATCCCGCGCAAAAACACACAAACAAAAAAAGCATATTAAAAGGATAAATTGGGAGTATTAAGGGGACAAATTTTGCATTCAAAAAAAGCAAATAATCAAACTTTTAGCGTGGTAGATTTTATATTTTTGGGCGTAAAATCCCCTTTTATAGTAGCATTCATTATTTGTTCTTTGCGTGTAGTTGATTTGCGTAATTGATTTGTGTAGTTGAAGTATTCAAAGATTTTTTACATAATCCTAAATGTATGTAAAAAATACTAATGCTTACTCAAGCTATAAGCCACAATAAAGATTTAAACACACAAAAAAAATGCAAACTCCAGCATTATCTTTATCACACAATAAAGAGCATAGAAATCCATAAAACATTGTCATATTAAACGCGTAAGCGCGAAATATCTCTATTTTAATCAATATTTTGAGATGCTTTAGGCTAAAGCCCCCTCAGTATGACAAGCAAAACAAATCCGACAAGACAAGTCAAAAAAATTACCACGCAAAATCTAGCGCATTTCTAAATAAAATGCTTTTTTTTAATAAAACTCAAAAACAGCGTCTTGCTTGTTTTGCTTAAAATAGCGAAAATCCCAAAATCCATCGCAAAAACAAGCAACAAAGCAAAAAAAACAAGGCAAAAAGCAACAAAACAAAAATAAAAAAAAAGCAAAAACAAAACAAAGTCAAAAATCTACCAGCTAAAGCCACCACCGATTTTGACATTTAGATAGCTTGGCAATCTTAGACTATTAGATACCATAGGCATCGGCGTTAGATTTAGGTTGCTTTGCACGGCTATGTCTAAAAATCCTAAAATATTTAGCCCACCTGTCAAAATTATGCCCTCTTTTGTCGTGTCGCGGAAGTCATACATACTGCCAAACCTAAAATCCACATATTTAAAATCAAACATCACGCCCCCGCCTATCATTTGAGAATAAGGGCGCGTGGTAGAAAGCGTCTCATTTGCTAGCAAGTCCGCATCTAGCGCAAAAACTATGCGCTCCTTCCACAATGAGTAGCTCACCCCTGCCCTAACCTGCGTATTTAGCTCGATGGTTTTTTTGTTGGTTTTGATTTTGGGTGCGTTTAGATTTTTGCCTACAACGCCAAAGATTAGATTTTTTGAAAAACTAGGCATATATAGTAGCCCCGCATCCACGCCCCAAGTGGAAGTTTGCACAATGTCTTTGGTGCTAAAGCTGATTTTGCTACCTAGCGTATCTAGCGAGCCTTTTTCATCTAGTAAATACCCACCTGCGTGGATATATTTGCCCGCAACACCTAACCCAAATGTCCCAAATCTCGTATGAAACGCATATCCATAGCCTAGCGGGACTTCGGCTACTGCTAGCGTGCTAGCACTTATTTGATGATTTGCGTTTTTGCTTAGTGCGGAGTTATTGTCGCTATTCACTTGCTTTACGGTTACGCTATCTTTGCCTGCGGTTACTTCTATATGTGTGCTATCTTGGTTGATGATTAGCCGTTTATGATTTTCATCGATTTTTGCATTTGCGTTTGCATACGCGCTTGCTAGCAATCCTAGCGAAATCCCCCAATTATTGTTTTTGCCACTATAAGTGATGATAAGCCCATTTTGACTAGAGACACTAAAATCATTTTGATTTAGCATATTAAAGAGGGATTCCATATCGCGCAAAAACTTTTTTATCACATCATTTGAGCTAGCTTTTAGCGTGATTCCACCACTGCCAAGTATTTTGGTTAAGTCGATATTTTGACCATCACCACTGCCAAGTGTCTTAATCACACTGCCGATACTACTCTCATCTAGCGAATCTATAAGCCCGCTAAGTAACCCTAGAGAGCCATCTTTATCATCTTGTTTGTTTATGGATTCTTGTAGGGATTTTTTGACTGCATCGATTTTGCCATTTTTTTGCACCTCTGCCCAAGCCTTAGATACATCAGTTTCAGTGCCTGTGCCACCTGCTAGACTAGAGAGTTTTTTTGCCAAATCTTCCGTAGTTGGATTGCTACTTGTGCTACCTGTAAAATCTTTTAGCACTTTTTCAAACGAATCACTAAGCCCGCTTATTGTAGTATTTGCCTGAGGGCTAGCACCACCTCTAGCTTTGACACTTGCCGTTGTTGCTCCGCTACCTCCCGTGCCATTGCTACTAAATAGGCTACTTAGTTGATTTCCCATTTTTTCGATATTATTTGTATCAATGCTTGCTGCCCCTAGCAAATTTGTCTCTTTATATCCCGCACCAAAGCTATATGCAAAGCTAGATTTATTTACCACTCCTAATAACGCGGGGTTATAATACAACGCCCATTGGGATTGTTTGAGTGCTACGCCAGCACCCCCCATACCCGCAGATACATTGCCCACCCCGCCAAATTCTAGGGCATTTGCACTCTCAATGCTAGCAAAAGCTAATGCTAGAGAGATAACAATAGATTTTTTCGTATTTTTTGCGTGAAGTTTAGTGAAGCTAATAGCATATTTCATAGCCAACTCCTTAAAGTAGGGGATATTTTCAAAGTAAATTATATCAAATCCAAACAAAAAGAATGCCAAACAAGCCAAAAAACTAGACAAATTTTAGGGTTTTGCGACTTTTAGCGTTGCTTTGATTAGATTTTGCATTGATTTATTTTTAGATTTTACTAGATTTTAATGTGTGAAATACTACAATACAAACAAAAAAATAGATTGCCCACTAAAATGCAACTTTTAACAAAATCGCATTTTCTCGCAATGACTTTACCAACCCTAACCCAACGGGTTGCGAGGCGTTAGCCCAAGCAAAAGCCCTCTCCGCAAAAGGTGGGGCTTTAAGAGGCGTTGCCACTCTCGCAAGGGATAGGGAAATTTTGTCATTGCGAGATTTTGCGCAAGCAAAATCGTGGCAATCTATTTTATGGATTGCTTCGTTGTGGCTTCGCCACTGCCTCGCAATGACAAAAATACACATTTCAAAAACAAAGGAAAACAAAATGCCAAAACAGATTCAAACCTTAAAAAATATTGGATTTTTATCTTGCTTGCTATGGATTATCACGGTTTTTAGTGGTTGTGCCACAGATATAAAAAGCCTAGAAAAATTTGCCCACACTTATTACTATCAAGACGCAAAGCAAGCAAGTGAATTTGCGCTAAAAAAGAGTAATGACAAAGATTTGTTATGGCTAACTCAAGCGGGGGTTAGCGCGTTTAGCGCGGGGAGTGAAAACGCCATAGAGCTACTAGAAAAAAGCGAAAATCTATTTAGCAAGTATGAGGGGGAGGGACTGCTAGCAAAAGGTGGCGCACAAGTGGGCGCGACTATCGTAAATGACAATGCGATGGAGTATAGAGGCAATATGTATGAGGGGGTGTTTTTAAACTATTATAAAGCACTAGCCCAAATGCAAAAAGCTAATGAAAACGGTGATATGAGTGCTACACGCGTAGAGCTAAACCGTGCAAACGATAGGCAAAGGCGGACAAAAGACTACTATGCAAAGCAAATAAATCAGGCAATAAATGAGGAAAATGAGCGATATGCCAAAAGCAAGGCAAAAGGCGTAGTCGATAGAGATAGCTCGCAAAATAAAGCAAGCAGGGAGCT
Organism: Helicobacter sp. T3_23-1059; assembly: GCF_053654515.1. Taxonomy (NCBI): domain Bacteria; kingdom Pseudomonadati; phylum Campylobacterota; class Epsilonproteobacteria; order Campylobacterales; family Helicobacteraceae; genus Helicobacter; species Helicobacter sp. T3_23-1059. The sequence continues at coordinate 46,516 of NZ_JBSIUV010000008.1, forward strand.
AGAATCCACTTATTCAAATTTGGCGAAATTTCGTGCGTTTGATGGGTTTATAAACCCTGCGGTAAGCTATATCTCAGGACTATTTTTTGCGCTAAATGGCGATAATAAGGGTATAGACTACCTAAAAGAATCCTATGGAATCACACAAAGTGAATCTATCGCACAAGACATACTCTATCTAAGTAGCGCAGATTTTAGGGCAAATGCAGAATCTAGCAGGGCATTTCGCGCTAGGGTTGTCAATGCTACAAATGATGATTTAGCAAACAACGAAAATAATTCAAATGATGAATCTAGCAAAATCTATGAAGCACATAAAGAGGAGTTAGAAAAGCTAGATTCTAGGGCGTTTTATACTTGGATAGTGCTAGAGGAGGGCAGGCAAGCGCACAAAAAAGAGTTTAAATTTTCCCTCCCCCTTATCACTTCAAATGGACTGTATCATTTTGGCATCGCCCTACCCCAATTTGTAGAGGGGGTAAGCTTTGCAAATGCCTACACCATAGAATCTAACCCAAAATCTAGCCATATAAACACAGAATCTATCGCGTTTTATGAGCTAGCAAATACCGATAAAATCATCGGCACAGAGTTTGAAAAACAGCTAAAAGCTATCATTGCGCGTGCTTTTGTCTCTGCTAGCCTAAAAGTCGCCACACAGCTAGGGCTTAGCAGTGGGCTTGGGCAGATAAATTCTGGCTTTGGGCTACTTGGCTCGCTTTTTGGGAGTGCTTATTCTATGCTAAGCACAAACGCGGATTTGCGCATAGCTAGCGTCTTGCCTCACAAAATCTTGCTAGCAAAAATGCAAAATGCAAAAATTAGCCACCAAACTCCAAACCAAAAAGACGCAAAAGAGGATTTTAGCTATGACATTTTTGCAGATAGGACGAAAATATCTAGCATAGATTTTAGCCTCTCTGCGTGCTATGAAATGTGGCAAACAGCAAATCAACCCGATAAAGAGGGCAAGACAAAGACACAAAAAAAGCGTGATAGAAAAAATACAATCTTGCTATGCCCTTACACGCATAATATCGTGTATCTACGACATACAAAAGCAAAAACTTATCATAAAATCCTTTTTTCGCGCTAGAATGCGCTAAAATTGCCTAGCACAAATATAGCCCGCGACAAATACGCAACAAACAAAAGAGAAGACGATGAAACTGCCAAAAATTGACTTTAGCAAATATCATTTGCCAAAATTTACTTTTTTACAACGATTTAGCCTGCCAAAAATCACTCTGCCACGAGATAAAAAGCAGCGATTTGCCATAATCTTTTTGGGATTTGGAGCGGTGCTAATTATTATGCTTTTGGGGGTGCTTTTTTATGCAAGCTATCAGCTAAAATCCGCCCTAGAAACCTCCATAAATGCGTATTTAGAACAAGCAAAAGAGGATATGCCTACGCTACAATACGCCCCTTTTAGCTGCTCTGGGGTGGCAAATATCTCTTGTGCTTCGCCATATATCGCCCTAGTAGGCGAAATACAAGCGAGGGACATCTCGCTAGGATTTGGCAAAATGGGGGATAAAAATAAGCTAAATGCGTGGATAGAAACAAAAGAAATAGAATTTATAAAAGACACTAGCGCACATTCGCTTTTGCGGGTGTTTTTTGCACTGCCAAAGGTGGATTTGAGTGATATTTTATCCCCCACTTACATAAACTGCGAGCTAGAAAATGTCCTGCTAGATTCTAGTTTTGTTGCTTTACAAAATCCACCATCTCAAATTATGCAATCCTCTAAAGACACGCAAGAGGCGCAAAATCTCGATTTTGCAAGCAAAGATTCTCGCACGCATATTTCACACACTGCCAAATGCAACCTAAAGGCACAAAATATGCGCTACTACTTCAAAGCACAAGCCCAACAAAGTTTGCAAATCCCCCACGAATCCAAAAACATAAAAGACATTCTCACACATATTTATAAATCCTACCTAAAAACGCCAAATGCCTTTATGGAGGAATCTAGGATATGGATAGATAGCATAAATCTAACGCTTAAGCCAAGCGGGCTAGATTCTGCCATAATGCAATGGCTAAAAAAACAACACCATATCATCGCACAAAATCCAACACAGCAAACACAAAATAATGCTAACAACACAAAAGAAGCGCAGGAAAAAATGGCAATGCAAGAGGAAATAAAAGCACAGGAACAAGCCTTAAAGGAGCGATTTGACAACGCAATAACAGAGAGCGCAAATATCGCTACTTATACATTTTCATTTGTCAGCACGAGCAAAGACACGCGCAAAGCGATAATGGAGGGGGTAAATAGCTTTAGCAATCTTTTGCAAGGAAAAAGCATAGAAGTAAGCTATGAATTTTTGCCAAAACATACGCGATATTTTCGCTTAAGCGACATTGTAAGCGCACCAAGCGCGGTGCTAAATCTCGCAAACTTTAGCCTAAAAGTCAGACAAACCCAAACGCCAAGCAAAGATTCTACAAAATCCACACAATCTAGCACAAAACCAAATGCCAAATCTAGCGTAGAATCTAGCGCGGAATCTAAAAAAGAGGACAAATAATAATGCAGAATCAAAAATATTTTTTGATTCTACTAAATTGATTTTGCAAAATAGTGCAAATACGGCAAACACTGAAAAATTTGCAAAATCTGCAAACAACACACCACAAAAATAAAACAAACAAAACAAGGAGGCAAAATGCACAAATCTAAAAAAGATAAAAAGCTACAAAAACGAAACAACAAAAAAGGACGCACAGGGCTAAAGCGCGTCCTAAACGCAAGCAAATATTCACGCGATGGATTTATAAGCGCGTGGAGGGAGGAGGAGGGATTTCGCCAAGTAACCGTGCTTTTTGTGCTATCTTTGGGATTTGGACTATGGCTTGGGCAAGGATTTTCCCAAAAGATTTTGCTTAGCTTTAGCGGGTTTTTATGCGTGCTAGTAGAATTATTTAACACCGCCATAGAAAATGCAATCGATCACACAAGCCTAAAACCTCACCCCTTTGCCAAAAAAGCAAAAGATATGGGTTCTGCTGCACAAACTTTAAGCCTCATATTTTTCGCACTTGTATGGGGGATATTTATCTATGAAGTGTATTTATAGTGATTGCTAGCTAGATTTTAGCTTGTTAGATTTTAGGGGAAAATTCGTCAAAATCTAGTTTGACAAAATCTATGCAAAATGTGTGAAAAATATGTCAAAAAGCCCTATTTTTTGGCGTTTTTTTTTTTTTTGTTTCTTTGTGTAGCAAACTTTTTAGTAAAAATTAAGTTGGTTTATAGCTTTGCTAAAGGAATAAAAACCTATAATTCTACTTTTTGTTTTACACTTATTTTACACAGCTTTTTTCTCACAAATCCCCAAACAAAGGCAACAACCCAATGCAAGACACACAAAATATCCGCAATATCGCCGTTATCGCTCACGTAGACCACGGCAAGACAACATTAGTAGATGGGCTTTTAAGCCAATCAGGCACATTTAGCGAGCGCGAAAAAGTCGATGAGCGCGTAATGGATAGCAACGACTTAGAAAAAGAGCGCGGTATCACAATCCTCTCCAAAAACACCGCCATAACTTACAAAGGCACGAAAATCAACATTATCGACACGCCCGGACACGCGGACTTTGGAGGCGAAGTAGAGCGTGTGCTAAAAATGGTCGATGGTGTTTTGCTGCTTGTCGATGCGCAAGAGGGCGTGATGCCACAAACCAAATTTGTCGTAAAAAAGGCACTAGGCTTTGGAATCCGCCCCATTGTCGTGGTAAATAAAATCGACAAACCCGCTGCTGAACCTGATAGAGTGGTAGATGAAGTTTTTGATTTATTCGTGGCGATGGGCGCGAGCGATGAACAGCTAGATTTCCCCGTGATTTATGCAGCAGCGCGGGACGGCTATGCAATCAAGAATCTAGAGGACGAAAAAAAGAATTTAGAGCCGTTGTTTGAAGCGATTTTGCAATCTGTCGCCGCGCCTAGTGGGAGTAGCGAAAATCCGCTCCAAATGCAGGTTTTCACGCTAGATTATGACAACTATGTCGGCAAAATCGGCATTGCGCGGGTGTTTAATGGCGTTGTCAAAAAGGGCGAATCGGTGATGCTTGCCAAGGGGGACGGCACAAAAGAAGTCGGTAAAATCACCAAACTCATCGGCTTTATGGGACTTGCCCGCACCGAGATAGAGAGCGCGGGAGCGGGAGATATTGTCGCTATTGCGGGGTTTAATGCCGTTGATGTGGGGGACTCCATAGTCGATAAGGACAATCCTATGCCACTAGACCCTATGCACTTAGAAGAGCCCACGATGAGCGTGTATTTCGCAGTGAATGATAGCCCGCTCGCTGGCACGGAGGGCAAACATATCACAGCAAACAAAATCAAAGATAGATTGCTTAAAGAAATGCAGACAAATATCGCAATGCGGTGCGAGGAAATGGGCGAGGGGAAATTCCGCGTGAGTGGGAGGGGCGAACTCCAAATCACCATTTTAGCGGAGAATCTTAGGCGCGAGGGCTTTGAGTTTAGCATTTCACGCCCCGAAGTGATTGTAAAAGACGAAGATGGCGTGAAAAAAGAGCCTTTTGAACATCTTGTAATCGACACGCCACAGGACTTTAGCGGGACGATTATCGAGCGACTTGGGCGCAGAAAGGCAGAAATGAAAGCGATGAATCCTATGGGCGATGGATTTACGCGATTGGAGTTTGAGATTCCCGCACGGGGGCTTATCGGCTATCGTAGCGAGTTTTTGACCGATACAAAGGGCGAGGGGGTGATGAATCATAGCTTTTTAGAGTTTCGCGCATTTAGCGGGAGCGTGGAGTCGCGCAAAAATGGTGCGCTCATCTCTATGGAAGCAGGCGAGGCGACAGGATTTTCGCTTTTTAATATTCAAGAGCGAGGGGTGCTATTTATCGCGCCACAGGCAAAAGTCTATGTGGGAATGGTGATAGGTGAGCACAGCAGGGACAATGACTTAGATGTCAATCCTATCAAAGCAAAGCACCTTACTAATATGCGCTCAAGCGGGGCAGATGAGGCGATTAAACTCGTCCCACCGCGTGATTTAACGCTAGAGCGGGCATTAGAGTGGATAGAAGAAGATGAGATTTTAGAAATCACGCCACTAAATCTTAGAATCCGCAAAAAAATCTTAGAGCCAAACGCAAGAAAACGCGCAAATAGCAAAAAGTAGTAATGCAAGATTAAAATCTAAAACACAGCCCAAGCATAAACAAAAATCTAACATAAGGAGTGAAGTCTGCGTATTTAGCATTTATGCCACAATCAAACATAAAACAAATAAAAATCACAAAATCAAATAGAAAACTAAAATGTTGCAGTTTTGGTTTTTTGCGCTTTGATTTTGCATTTTTTGTTTTGCGTTTTGATTTTGTGTGTCGTTTGCAAGTATTGTTACTTGCATTGCCTTTGATACAAACTAAAATCATCATTTAAGGAGATACGATGAGTATAAAAACAAAAACCCCAAAATCTATTTTAGAGCCAAGCAAGCAAACGCTAGAAAATAATGATTTTTTAGAAGCGATGAGATTTCGCCACGCTTGCAAGGTGTTTGATGCAAATAAAAAAATCCCACAAGAGCACCTAGACATTATTATAGAATCAGGCAGGCTAACTCCTAGCTCTTTTGGGCTAGAGCCTACTCGACTGCTTATCTTGCGAGATAATGACATACGGCAAAATCTAAAGCCACTATGCTGGGACCAAGCCCAAATCACAGATTGTAGCGAAGTGGTAGTGTATCTAAGCAAAATCGCGGATATGGCACACACCTCAAACTACGCCACGCAAATGTTTGAACGCAAGGTGGGCGGAAGCAAGCCAGAGGAAGTGCGAGCAAAGCTAAAAGCGTATAAAGATGAGCGATATGCGGGATTTTTAGCCAAAAATGGCTATGTAGATTCTAGCTCCATTTATCATTGGAGTGCGAAACAAGCGTATTTAATGGCAAGCTCGATGATGAATTGTGCTGCGTATTTGGGCATAGATTCTTGCGCGATTGAGGGATTTGACAAAGATGATGTCGAAGCATTTTTAGGGCTTGATAGGGCAAAAGAGCAAGTCGCATTGCTAATTTGCTTTGGATATAGAGTCTCTCCTCCCAAGCACAAAGCCCCTAGAATCGCATTTAACGAATTTGCAACCATACTCTAAAATATTTCAAAGGAACAGAAAATGTCAAAACCATTTACAGTCATCAAACGAAACGGCAGAAGCGAAGTCTTAGATATAAACAAGATCAAAAAATATACCTCAAGCGCAGTAGCAGGCTTAAGTGGCGTTAGCCAAAGTGATTTAGAAATGGACGCTAAGCTACATTTCCGCGATGAAATCACCACAGAAGAAATCCAACAAACCCTAATCAAAACCGCCGTAGATAAAATCCAAATGGAAGCACCAAATTGGACTTTTGTCGCAGCAAGATTGTTTCTTTACGACTTATACCATCGAGTAAATGGCTTCACAGGATACAAACATTTAAAAGACTATTTCGCAAACGCAGAATCTCAAGGCAAAGTCGTGCGTGGGTTAAAAGAAAAATTTGACTTAGAGTTGTTAAATTCTAAAATCGTGCCTGAACGCGATTTGCAGTTTAATTATCTTGGCATTAAAACACTTTATGATAGGTATCTAATCAAATCTAGGGATAACAACCCTATCGAATTGCCCCAACATATGTTTATGGCAATCGCAATGTTTCTCGCACAAAATGAAAAAGATAAAAATGAGTGGGCAATCAAATTCTACGATATGATTTCTAAATTTGAGGTGATTTGCGCTACGCCCACGCTTGCAAACGCACGCACACCGCGTCATCAGCTAAGCTCGTGCTATATCGGTAGCACGCCTGATAATATCGAGGGAATCTTTGACGCTTATAAAGAAATGGCGTTGCTTAGCAAGTATGGCGGGGGAATCGGCTGGGATTATTCTAAAGTGCGCGGACTTGGGAGCTTTATCGATGGGCATAAAAATGTAGGTGGCGGAGTCGTGCCATTTCTAAAAATCACCAACGATGTCGCTATCGCTGTAGATCAGCTAGGCACGCGCAAAGGCGCAATCGCCACTTATTTAGAAGTGTGGCACAATGATGTAGAAGAGTTTATTGATTTGCGAAAAAATAGCGGTGAAGAGAGACGCAGGACGCACGATTTGTTCCCTGCGCTTTGGATTTGTGATTTGTTTATGAAGCGCGTAGAGGAGGACGCACTTTGGACGCTTTTTGACCCATATCAATGTCAAGAGCTTACAGAGAGCTATGGCGAGAAATTTGAAGCAAAATATATTGAGCTAGAAAATAACCCCGAGATTATCAAAAAACACATAAAAGCAAAAGAGCTGTGGAAAAAGATTCTCACTAATTATTTTGAAACAGGAATGCCATTTTTGTGCTTCAAAGATAATGCCAATCGTGCCAATCCAAACGCACACGCGGGAATCATACGAAGCTCAAACCTCTGCACCGAGATTTTCCAAAACACTAATCCTAGCCACTACAAAGTAGAAATCGAATTTGAAGATGGCAAAAAAGTAACTTATGAGGAAAGTGATGAAATCACTACTGATGATGGCATAAAAAAGAGGGCAAACAAGCTAACCTCGCTAGATTCTATCAAAGGCAAAAAAATCTATATTTCTACCAAAATCAAAGAAGGTGGAAATACCGCCGTATGCAACCTAGCAAGCATAAATCTAAGCAAAATCTACACAAAAGAAGACATTGAACGCGTGTTGCCAATAGCAATTAGAATGCTTGATAATGTGATAGATTTAAATTTCTACCCAAATCGCAAAGTCAAAGCCACAAATATGCAAAATCGCGCCATAGGGCTAGGGGTGATGGGAGAGGCAGAAATGCTAGCCACTAAACAAGTGCAATGGGGTAGCCAAGACCACCTAAATCTAATCGATAGCATAATGGAAATGATAAGCTACAACGCGATTTTATCTAGCTCTAATCTTGCAAAAGAGCGCGGAAGCTATGAGCAGTTTAAGGGGAGTAATTGGAGTAAGGGGATTTTCCCCATCGATGTAGCAAACAAAAACGCGCTTAGCCTAACGGATAAAACGCTTTTTGATGCTGGATATAGCTGGCAGGAGCTAAAAGCAAAAGTAAAATCTCAAGGTATGAGAAATGGCTATCTTATGGCGATTGCGCCGACAAGCTCTATTTCTATCCTTGCAGGGACGACACAAACTATCGAGCCTGTGTATCAAAAAAGATGGCTTGAGGAAAATCTAAGCGGTGTGATTCCCGTAGTCGTGCCAAATCTAAACCTTGATACGATAAACTACTATCCAACCGCATATAGTTTGGAGCAAAGCCTCCTAGTGCGCGCTGCTGCCGTGCGACAAAAATGGATAGACCAAGGGCAAAGCCTAAATATATTTTTACCATCTGGCACAGTGAGTGGAAAACAGCTAAATGACATATATATGCTAGCGTGGAAGCTAGGACTAAAATCCACATACTACCTGCGCTCAAAAAGCCCTGAAATCATAGACAGAGACTTAGAGTGCGAAAGTTGCCAATAAAAGCAAAATCGATAAAAACAACAACATAACGGAGTATCGATGAAATTTGTAAGTGTCATAATGGGAAGCAAGAGTGATTATGAAGTGATGAGTGAATGTCTAAAAGTGCTAGAATCTTTTGGGGTAAAATATGAGGTGCTTATCTCATCGGCACACAGAAGCCCAAATCGCACCCACGAATATGTCAAAGACGCAGAATCTAGAGGCGCGCAAGTCTTTATCGGTGCAGCAGGTATGGCTGCTCACCTAGCAGGTGCTATCATCTCCCAAACCACAAAACCAGTAATCGGCGTCCCACTAAAAGGTGGAATCCTAGATGGACTTGATGCGTTATTATCCACTGTGCAAATGCCATCATCTATGCCTGTGGCAACGATGGCAGTAGGCAAGGCTGGAGCGATAAATGCAGCATATCTCGCCATACAAATCCTAAGCCTAAATGATGAAAATCTAGCCCAAAAACTCCGCCAAGATAGGCAAGAAAAACAAGAAAAAGTCGCTAAAGATTCTGCTTCAATCGAAGTTAGGCTATCTTAGGATTTTCTAAAAACGGGGGGAATGACTTTTGCTGTGAAATGCCTAAAATCTAACACCTAAAATCCAATAAAGGGAATATAATGGAATCCAAAGCACCTCCAAAAGCGTGGATAGAATTTAGCGAATTTCTCAAACTCTCTGGCTTAGAAGAGCAAAAAGTGCTCGAAATGATAGAAAATGGCTTAATCACAAGCAAAGAGGAGGGCGGACAAAGGCTAATCGAAGCAGAGAGTAGCTCAAACGCGCTCGTGCAACGCGTGCAAACAGGACTTACTTCTGCGGAGACAAATGGTGGCTCTTATGACCCTGTATTTGTGGAGCGCACGATTCACACGATTATGGGGCTACACGACAAAGTCATAAGCGCGAAAGATGAAACCATAGCTGCTTTTAAAAGTGAAAATAGCTTCCTAAAAGACGCGCTTATCTCTATGCAGGAAGTCTATGATGATGACAAAAAAACCATAGAAGTAATGCGCGAGGAGCTAAGCCACGCTAGAGAAGAGCTAGAATTTATGAAGCGAAAATATAAACTAATGTGGGGCAAAGTATCTGATTTAGGCAATGCCAAAAGCTAAATATTGCGCTAGAATTTGCTAGATTTTGATAAAAAATGGCTAAAATCGATTTTTTACAAACATTTTATAAGGAAATACAAAATGAAATTTTTTAGCATAGATATTTACGGGGGGGGGGGGCAATAATCTCTATCTAACTTCTAAAGCAACTTTTTTTACACTTCTTTTTGGCTTTTTTGTAAAAATCACGCAACTTTTGACACAAGAAAAAGAAGCAAATCTAGCAAAAACCACGCTAACACCAACTACACAATCTACACCAGCCACACAATTCACGCCTTTTTTAAGATTCACACAATTTGCTAGATTTGCAAGATTTACGCGATTCGCGCTTAAAGGTTTGCTATGCAAATCATAGCGCATAGGGGATTTTGGTGCGATTCTGCACTACAAATCGCCCAAAATCGAACTCCAAATTCGCTTGAATCTTTTGAACGCGCCTTTCAAAATGGCTTTGGCGTGGAGAGCGATTTGCGCGATTGTTACGCAAATCTTGTCATTAGCCACGACATACCAAACGCAAACGCGATTCACGCAAAGCAACTTTTCGCGCTTTATCAAAAATTTGCGCGTGAATCTAACACAAATCTTACAAAACTCCCACCCCTTGCGCTAAATATCAAAGCCGATGGACTGCAAAATCTACTTAAAAATCTTTTAGAAAAATATCAAATCCAAAACTACTTTTGCTTTGATATGAGTGTGCCTGATATGCGATATTATGCGCATTTTGGACTTACATTTTTCACAAGGCAAAGCGAAATCGAGCAAACCCCCGCACTTTATGACGAAGCAGAGGGCGTTTGGTGCGATGAATTTTACTCGCATTGGATTAGCGAAAGCACAATTTTAGCGCATTTGGAGAATGGCAAAAAAGTCGCCATTGTTTCGCCTGAACTTCACAAACGCGACCACAAAAGCGCGTGGCACGATTATAAGCAAATCCTATATTCGCACAATTTGCAAGATAATAAAAATATTTTTCTATGCACGGATTTTCCGCATTTAGCGCGAGAATTTTTTGCAAACTCCACCACAAAGGACTTTTTGAAATGAAACCACACAAAATCAAAGCAATTATTTTTGATATGGACGGCGTGTTGATTGACGCAAAAGAATGGCATTTTGTCGCGCTAAATAGGGCGTTGCAACTCTTTGGATTAGAGATTTCACGCGAGGCACATTTAAGAGAATATGACGGACTGCCCACACGCACAAAATTAGAGATGATTTCAGCGCGAAAATCCCTGCCACGCGCACTTCATAGCTTTATAAACACAATGAAACAAATCTACACGATTGAGGCGATAAATTTGCATTGCAAACCAAATGAGATTCGCACAAATGCGCTAAAAAGCCTAAAAAATGACGGCTATCATCTTGCACTTTGCTCAAATTCGATAAGTCAAACCATTGAATCTATGATAAAAAAGTCCAATTTAAGCGAATTTTTGGATTTTTATCTATCCAATGAAAGCGTGAAAAATCCCAAGCCAAGCCCTGAAATATACCAAAAGGCAATTGCGCGTTTAAATCTATCTCCGTGCGAAGTGCTAATAGTGGAGGATAATATCAATGGAATCCGTGCTGCAAAAGCAAGTGGCGCGTTTGTAATGAAAATAGGGGATATTGCGGAGGTAAATTATGAAAATATTAAGTGCGTGATTGCGAAGTGCGAAAATCTATGCGAATCTTGCCACGAATCGCAAAATTCGCGCAATTTACACAATCCAAACTCTAACACAAAGGATTCTAAATGAATAAAATCTGCTTTATAATGCCCATTTATCCGCCACATTTTGAGTATGCAAACGCCTTTTTGCGCTCATTTTTCACATATAGATTTGACGCACAAGCAGATTTGGCGTTTGTTTTCACAAATGCAGATGAAGCAAGGGCATTTAAAAATATCAATTTTGCGCATTTTTATAAAACGCTCATTTTGCCTAAAATCTTGCGCACCACGCGTGAAAATGGCATTATCAATATCAAAAAATTTTACGCACTTAAAAAGCTACACAAACGCTACAAATACCTAATCATCATTGATAGCGAAAGCGAGCTAATAAAAAGCGTGAATCTAGCGCAACTTTGCGATGAATTTTACGCAAATAAGCTACTTTTTGGCAATGCCACGATTTGCGATTCAAGCGAAATAAAAGCGCAAAGTAAGAAATTTTTTGTCGCAAAATCCACGCAAAAAATCCCAAATGATGATTTATATTTTTGGTTTAATCAACCCTGCATTTACAAAGGCGACTTTGTCGCAGAATTTTTCAATGCTACGAATCTAGCGCAAACACAGGACTTTTTGCGACTAAATTTTTGGAGTTTTGATTTTTATATTTATGGATATTTTTTGCTTCTTTATAAAGATTTTAGAATCGAAAATGTCGAATGCGTGGCGGGTTGGGGATTTTTGGAATGCGTAGATTTTGCCCCACAAAGCGAGAAATTTAAAGAGTTTGCGTTTTATTGTTGCCACTATGATTTATTAACGCGATTGAATACGGACAAATTATTTTTAGTTATCCAAAAAGACAAGCACAAGCGCGATTTGGTGGATTTGGTAGATGAAATTTTCGCGTATCATTTAGGTGCGATTTTTGCGCGATATGGCACGGATTTGATTAGTCAAATGCGCTTAATGCTAATGCTTGGCACAATAAAGCGCATTTTTAAAATAAACAAACGCGCTTTTTATAAATGCGCAGAATTGAACCAATCTTTGCGACAAAACGCGATAAAAGATTTGCAAATTTATATCAAATCAAGCCATCTATACGAATCTGTGGAATACAAAATAGGCGATTCGTTTATCAAAGCCTTAAACGCCGTGAATCATAATGGGGGGGATCGCTTGTGGCGTAAATTACGCAAATGCCTTAAACCACCCAAATTTCTGCACGAGTGGAAGTTTATATTTTGGGATTTGCGCGTGATTTTAAAACAAGGGAGCGAAAATGCAAGTTTTTAGTTTGGATTCGATGACAAAGGGTTGGTTTGTGGGAGATTTTAGCCCCTGTGTGTTTGGGACAAATGATTTTGAAGTGGCGGTGAAATATTACAAAAAGGGCGAGTGCGAATCGCGCCATTATCACAAAATCGCTACTGAAATCACCTGCATAGCGCAAGGACGCGTAAAAATGAATGGTGTAGAGTTTAGCAGTGGCGCAATCGTGGCATTAGAGCCAAAAGAAAGCACGGATTTTATCGCATTAGAGGATACTATCACGGCTGTTGTGAAAATCCCAAGTGTGAAAAATGATAAATTTTTAGGCGAGTTTGTGGAAACAAACACGCACAAAAATTGTCATTTTGAGCAAAGCGAAAAATCTCATAAAAAAACCACGCAAAACACAAGAGATATTTCGGCTTTTTCAAAGCCTCAATATGACAATTTTCAAAAATTCACAAATGACGCAAAATCTAGCACAAAATCAAAGGATAAAAAATGTTAAATATCGTAATCCCAATGGCAGGGCTAGGCTCACGCTTTACAAACGCTGGATTTACCACGCCAAAGCCATTTATCAAAGTAGGTAAGGCACAAACGCCGATGATTGAGTGCGTCTTGCAAAATCTATCCACGCCACAGGCGAGATTTTATCTCATCGCCTTAAAGTCGCATTTAGTGCAAGAAAAAACGCTCATTGATAAACTCACACACAAATACAATGCGGAATTTATCGGCATTGAGAATCTCACGCAGGGTGCGGCTTGTAGTGTGCTGTATGCGAGTGAATTTATCGATAATGACACGCCCTTGCTTATCGCAAACTCCGACCAAATCATTGATATAAATATAGGCGATTTTATCGTGCAGTGCGCAAATCGTAAGCTTGATGGTGAAATCTTGTGCTTTGTGGATAAGACTTGCAATCCAAAGTGGAGCTTTGTGCGCGTGGATTCGAGCGGATTGGTGCGTGAAGTGCGCGAAAAAGAGGCGATAAGTGAATTTGCCACGAGTGGAATCTATCTTTTTGCGCGTGGAGCGGACTTTGTAAAATCTGCCAAAGAAATGATAATGCAAAATGAGCGCGTGAATGGCGAATTTTATGTCGCGCCCACCTACAACTACGCGATTAAAAACGGCGCAAAAATCGGCATTTATGAGATTTCGTGTGAATCTATGCACGGCATTGGCACACCGCAGGATTTGAGCGAATATGAGCGATTTTTGGAATGGAAATGATTTTTTGTAAAAAAAATTACCCACCCCCTTAATCCCCCTCCGCAAGGGAGGGGGAAAGAAAATAAAAATTTCCCCTCCCCTTGCGGGAGGGGCTAGGGCTGGGGTTCTTATCTATCATTGCGAGAATCTAAAACAAAAACTAAAATTTTGAAACAAAAGGAGCAAAAAAATGAAAACGACAGATTCAAACACAAAAGCAAAAAAGCGCGTAGCCATTCAATTCTACGGCTATTTGCGTAGCTTCAAAGATTGCAGGGATAGCTTTTTTAAGCACCTTGTAGAGCCGATACGAAAGGCAGGATATGAAGTGGATATTTTTATGCACTCGTGGGATTTTGTGGAGGGGCGCGTTACTTCGTGGCACAGCGAAAAAACCACAGAAAATTTGCCCGAGCCTTTAAAAACACCACCAAAAGATGAGCTAACCGCACTTTATAATCTAAAAGGCATTTCCATTACGCCACAAGTGCAAAGTGCAGATGATGAGAAGTTTTTGGCGATTCGCTGGATAGAAAAATACCGCTACAAATCCCTTGCAAATGCGTATTTTAGCGTGTATAGCGCGAATCAACTGCGCCTAAATTACGAAGCGAAAAATGGCATAAATTATGATTTTGTCATCGTTACGCGCCCTGATTTATTTTGGCATAAGCCTTTTAGCTTGGATTTTTTGGGTGATGGGAGTTTGTGGGGTAAAAATCACAAAAATAAACTTTTTGGATTTTATAGCGTTATGGAGGGCGAACAAGCGGGGCTAGACTTGCTATATATGGCAAATCCGCGTGTGATAGATAAAATCGCAAATATTTATCCCACGCTAAATTACGAGAAGCTAAACAATGCAGATTTATTTAATCCCGAATCTGTGTTGCAAAATTTTATTTTAGATAATCGTGTGGAGTTGCTAAATATCAGCGGGTGGATTGCGCCTTTTGAAATTAAGCGCACAAAGGAATATTGGGATTTTCGAGTGCAAGAAACGCCTGAATCTATTACAACGCCTGAAACTATTACCATAAATCGCAAGGAATTTGATAGATTAAAGCGATTGGAGCATTTTAGTGGCTTTGCGCGCTACTACACAAACAAAAAAATCGCCATTTTACGCAAGAATACCCGCAAGTTTCGCTATCCTATCAAACGAATCTTTGGCTTTAAAACCGATAAAAATTAGGGGGTGAAAAATGTTTGAATATATCACACGCGAAAAATGCGCCGTTACGGGCGATACAGAGTTTGAATCGCTTTTTAGCTATGATTTTCCGCTATTTTGTGGTTGCACAGACGAATCACAAGAAAATGACATTATCGCAAAAATGGATTTTGTCATATCAAAGAAAAGCGGTGTGATTCAGCTAAAAAACCTTATCCCGCTTAATCTGCTCTACAAAAATGGACACGATGCGGGAGCGGTGGGAAATCTATGGGAAAAGCATCGCGCAGAATTTGCAGACTTTGTGATGAGTTTTGCGCTCAAAAATGTGCTAGAAATCGGTGGCGGACATAGCAAACTTGCGCTAAATTGCCTTAAAAAAGACGCGAATCTAAACTACACCATAATCGAGCCAAACCCCACAAAGCACGATAAAATCCACTATATAAATGGATTTTTTGGGCAAAGCGCATTGCCCGATAAATACGACTGCGTAGTGCATTCGCACCTTTTTGAGCATATTTACACGCCAAATGAATTTTTAAGCGAAATATATGAATGTCTATGCGATGATTTGTGTGGCGGGGCGCAAACGAGAGAGAGAGAGAGAGAGAGAGAGAGTAAGGCGCGAATGATTTTCTCCCTCCCAAATATGCAAAAATGGCTTTCAAATAAATTCACAAATACCCTAAACTACGAGCATACAATCTTTTTAAATGAATCAGTGATTGAATATTTATGCGCTAAAAATGGCTTTAAGATTTTGCAAAAGCGATATTTTGGGGAGCATAGTATATTTTTTGCGTGCGAAAAAATCGCAAATCGCGATAGCGTGAGCGAATCTAAAATCAAGCTAAAATCCCAATATACGCAAAATAAGGCGATGATTAGCGAATTTTTGGATTTTTATAAACGCAAGATTTTGGATTTGAATGCGATTTTAAAATCCACTAAAAAACCTGTGTATCTTTTTGGGGCGCATTTGTTTTCGCAATTTTTGCTTTATAATGGGCTAAATTGCGAAAAAATCATTAGCATTTTGGATAATAATAAAACAAAGCAGGGCAAAAGACTCTATGGGACGCGCTTTTTGGTAGAATCGCCACAAGTTTTACGCCACCAAAATGCTTTGCTTATCCTAAACGCAGGGGCATACACAGATGAAATCAAAAGCGATATTTTGGAAAATATCAATGCAAGGACAGAAATCGTGGGGTTGTAGCAAATGTAACATATTGGATTTTAGAGAGTTTTTGCGTGATATTGTTGCAAGTATTTTGCAAATCAAATTTTTCAAACAATATACAAAATTATCCACAAAATCTAAATCACCATTTTTATGTCAGGGTGGGAAGTCAAATAAGAATAGATTTCGTTTCGATATGCTTCGCTATCTACGCTCGCGCTTAAGCACATAGATACAAATTTTCCCTTTGATGATTTGTTTTTAGATTCTAGGCGATATGGGGTTTTTAGGATTTGGCTTACGGCTTCTTGGATTTTTGTTTCGCTATCCGCGATTATGCGGTATTCCCACGCGCAAGGATAGCTAATCTCTGGCTTGCCCTCTAGCACATTTGGCATTTTTGCAAAATCTATTTTTTTGGAATCAAAATCCGCCATCGCCTAGCTCCAAAAAGATTTTTTCTAAATGTTTGGGAATCGCCACAGGCTTTTGACTTGCCACATCGACATAGCCTAGACGCACTTGTGCGCTAAATATTTTTTCCTCATCAATGTTGTTATCTAGCTTTTTATCAAATGCTTGTTTTGATTTTGGTGGGAAATTTGCGCTTGTTTTATCGCTAGCAAATGTTTTTTCGTTAGTCCGCAAGTTAGATTGATTCGCAAAATCTAGCACGGTTACATTTGGAAGTTTATAAATCTCTTGAAGTAGCAAAATCTGCACTTTGCCTATTTTTAGAATTTGGGAGCGCACCTCACACATATCGCCAAGCCTTGCAAAGCCCAAAAATTTCGCTTGCAAATCGCTTACCACAAAGCCTGCGTTTGCTTCTTGTGGCAACATAGCGCGTGAGAAAAATAGCTCGCTTCGCGCTCGCTCGCAGTATTTTATGTAGTTTGTATGATAGAGGATACCGCCACAATCGGTGTCCTCATAGTAGATTCGTATCCGCATTTGGATTTTTTAAGTGGATTTTGATTATTTGGCATTGCTAAGATTGTCAAATCTCTAGTAGGCAAAGCTACTTTGCCCTAGCGTTCCTCTTTGATTCTAGCTGCCTTGCCTTTTCGATTACGCAAATAATACAGCCTAGCTCTGCGGACTTTCCCCACACGAAGCACTTGTATGCTCTCCAAACTCTCGCTATAAAGAGGGAAAGTTTTTTCTACGCCGACATTATTTGCGCCGATTTTGCGCACGGTAAAGGTGCTATCTACGCCATTTCCGCGAATACAAATGCAAACGCCCTCAAAATTTTGGATTCTGCTTTTTTCGCCCTCCACGATACGAATGCCTAACTTTATGGTGTCGCCCGCTTTAAATTGTGGGACTTTTTTATCGCCGATTTGGGCTTTTTCAAAACTCTCAATATATCGATTTTTCATTGACTATCCTTTCTTTTTGGGTTGTGTCTTGGTGTGGATTTTCCATTTTTCAAATAGATTTGGACGAAAATATCGTGTTTTACACACTGCCAAATCATTTTTTAAAACGCTGATTTTACTATGATTTCCCTTTGAATACACTGAAGGCGCACAAAAATTTATCAAATTTTGATTTTTTTGATGATTTTTGGGCAAAAAAGTGGAATCTAAATGTGTGGTTCGCGCTTTTGGATTTTGCTTTGTGGATTTAGATTCTTTGATATGTCGCGCAAAAACGGGAGCTTCAAGCAAAAATTCCTCAAAACTCTCGCCTTGCAAAGACTCGCTATTCCCAAGCACGCCTTTGATATTTCTAGCGATACTATCGCACATACAAAGTGCCGCTAGCTCGCCACCTGTAAGGATAAAATCCCCTATGCAAAAAACCTCATCAGCACACATCTCTATCGCCCTCTCATCAATCCCCTCATAACGCCCACAAACAAAAGCAATGTGCGATTTTTGCGCGAGCCTTTTTGCGTCATTTTGGGTAAATAATTTTGCGCAGGGGGAGAGAAAAATAATGTGTGGGGCGGGGGGTTTTGGGCTAGATTTTTTAGAGAGGGATTGTTGCAAATGCGCGGTTTGTGGGCTAAAATGTGGCGTTTGTGGGCAAGAATCTTGCAGATTAGTTTTGGTTTTAGATTGAAAAATAGGTTGCAAATTAGATTCTAAATTAGAAGTTATCAAATGTGGATTTTGTGGATTTGGATTTTTGGATTCTAGCGTGTCGATATTGTGCGCGTCTTTGTGCGCAATTTGAAACGCATTTTGGCGCGCATCGCGCACTCCAAAATCTAGCGCATTTTTTTGCAATGATTTAATCGCCCTGCTTAGCACCTCATAGCTTAGCACCTGCCCTGCCCCACCGCCTATTTGTGGCATATCCACGCTTTTATAAGCATTAGTCGCAAAATCTCGTATTTGTATGGTTTGAATGCTAATTAGCCCTTTTTCTAGCGCATTTTTTAAGATAGAATCGCAAAAATACCCCTCAATCATTTTAGGAAAAAGTGTCAAAAAACTAAAGTGCATAATAAGCCTTTTATCGTAAGGTTTGTGGATTTTTCCGTAATTTTCTCATACATATCGGCTAAGATTTTACTAACTTTGCTCCAAAATATCTTTAGCATTTTGGGTAAAAATCGCCCTTTTTTGCAAAGAAACTTCCAAAACAAATCTATCAATATATGGCACAAGAAAAGTTTTTGGTTTTGTAGATTTTGGGATTTTTTTAGTTTTTGTAGAGGTTTTGACAAAATCGCTCGTTTTATTTTGTAAAGTTTTTTTAGATTTTGCAATAGGATTTTTGATAAAAGATTCTAAAATAGCCTCCCTAGCCTCCACCACTAAATAATCAATATTTCCAATACGCTCAATATCACGCACCACGCCTAGATTTTCGCTATCTTGCATAATATCTAGCCCAACAATGTCAAAATAAAAAAACTCATCTTTTTTTAGCGTGCAATGCGCCCTGCTTTGCGCTTTTGTAGCGTATAACTCTGCATTTACATAGATTTTAGCTTTTTGTGCCGAGTCGATGCCGACAAACTCGATAAAATATTTATCTTTTTGCTTGATAAATGCTTTGATTTTTAGGCTATCAAACTTAGAATCTAAGTAGCTAAAACTAGCTTTGCTAGAATCCATTTTTTTATCAAAATCAATCGATTTTATATCGCTAGATTCTAGCAAGCTAGCGCGTTTTACGCACACTTCCTCGCCAGCCTCTGCGCAATGCGATAAAAACTCCGCAAAATCACTGCTAAGCCAAAAACAAAGCCTGCCTTTTAGCCCGACTGCTCGCCCTATTTTGCCGACTTGGACTAGCTCTTGTGTCTGTATCAATGTATCAAAAGTCAAAAATATTGACTTAATGTTCGTTATTTGGGTGGACGGTGATTTTATAAGTCAGCCCATCTTTTGCCTTGCACCCAGATACAAATGTCTTTAGCGCGGCAATCATTTTGCCCTCTTTGCCGATGACTCGCCCCATATCTTGCACCCCTACAAACACATCAAGCAATCTTAGATTTTCATCTTTTACCAAACGGCTTTCTACCGCTACTTGCTCAGGGTATGCCACGATTTTTTTTACATAACTCTCTAGGAATTTTTCTATCATTTTTCTGCTCTTTATTTGTAGTATTTTTTTATGATTTTGCGAAGTGATTTAGTAGCTTAAATTGATTTTAAAAACCCCGTTTTATTTTTTTAAGATTTTTGCTTGTTTAAGATTTTGCAACCCAAAAACTTTGCAAAAATACAAAACTAGCAAACCTACTAACAAACTCCCTGCAAACCCTCTGCAAACTCCGCCACTCCCCAATCTCCACTTCCCCCAAATACAAAATCTATTAGCTTTTTACACTTGATAGTTTTTCTACTCGCTCGCTCATCTTTGCGCCCACGCCTTTCCAATACGCCAATCGCTCAGAATCGATTTTAATAACTGCTGGCTTTGAGAGTGGATTATAATACCCGATAGATTCTATCCAGCCACCATCGCGTCTTTTGCGAGAATCCGTTACCACCACACGATAAAAAGGCTTTTTTTTGCGTCCCATTCGCGTTAGTCGTATGACCGTTGCCATTGTTGCTCCTTAAGATAAAATAAGATTTTAGATAAACAAAAACGCAAATTATAGCAAATAATTTGCCTAGTTTTACTTGAAATTTATCGTATTTTTCTCTCAAATACCACAATCTCCAAAACCCAAAAACCATAAAAAATACGAAAAATATAAAAAAATTTGCCGTTTTTTTTTTTTTGTTTCTACATTCTTAACAAAAAATAGATACTTTTTGATTACGCTTATATTTTAGCTTTTTAGCTAGATAAAGACGCACTTATGAAGTTTTGTAAAAAACTTTTGGCAACCTATAAAAGTTGCAAAAAAAGTTTTCTTAACCGATACTTCAAATACTACAAAAACGGGGAGCGTGTCAAATGGACATAAAAGACATCAAAACCATTCAAGAAAGCATAAGTAGCAACGAAAATCAAGTCGAGCGTATCAAAATCGGCATTGTATGTTTTTTTATGCTTGGAGTTGTGATTATCGCGCTTTTAGGGTATTCTACACAGCCACTTTTATTAGCGTTTGCAGCCCTTGTGGGTGCGTATATGGCGATGAATATCGGCGCAAATGATGTCGCAAACAATGTAGGACCAGCTGTTGGCTCAAAAGCGATTACCCTCACAGGAGCGATTATCATCGCTGCGATTTGTGAGGCGAGCGGAGCGATACTCGCAGGTGGCGATGTCGTAAGCACGATAAAATCTGAAATCATATCCCCCGACAAAATAGAAACGACTGAAATCTTTTTGTTTGTTATGCTTGCCGCGCTTTTATCAGGCGCGATTTGGGTGCATTTAGCCACGATTTTGCGAGCACCTGTATCCACCACGCACGCTATCGTGGGTGGTGTGCTAGGAGCGGGAGTAGTCGCAGGTGGCATAGCTGCGGCAAATTGGTGGGTGTTAGGAGGCATAGCACTTAGTTGGATTATTTCTCCTGTGCTAGGTGGTTTTATCGCGGTTGCTTTTTTGGTGTTTATCAAACGAACTATCACTTACAAAGAGGACAAAAAAGAAGCAGCAAAAAGAGTTGTCCCTCTCTTAGTGTTTGCGATGAGCTGGGCATTTGGGGCGTATCTTTTGCTAAAAGGATTTTCTAAGCTATATTCTTTTAGCGCGGTTGAAGCGGTGATTATTTCACTTATCGTGGCGATTGTGGTGTATTTTGTTACCACCCCTTTTATCCGCAAAAAAGCCTCCACACTCCAAAACACCAAAGAATCCATAAACACGCTTTTTACCATTCCTTTGATTTTTTCGGCTGGCTTGCTTAGCTTTGCACACGGCGCAAACGATGTGGCAAACGCCATAGGACCTCTTGCAGCGATAAATGAAGCACTAAGCGGTGGTGGCGTAGGTAGCAAGGCTAGCGTGCCATTTTGGATTATGTTTATAGGTGGACTTGGGATTTCGCTAGGGCTAGCCCTATATGGACCACGACTAATCAAAACCGTAGGCAGTGAAATCACCGAGCTAGATAGAATGCGTGCGTTTTGTATCGCTATGAGCGCGGCTCTTACGGTGCTTTTAGCTAGTGCGTTAGGATTGCCTGTTAGCTCCACACATATCGCTATTGGCGCGGTTATCGGAGTGGGATTTTTGCGCGAATACATTAAAGGGCGATATTTTGAAATGTGCGAGCAAATCATCAAAGCACACAAAGGCAAAGACCAAAAAACAGCAGAAGAGTTTCTAAAAGCGTTTGCCAAAGCAAGCGTCAAAGTCAAAGCGCAAATGCTTGAAAGTCTAAAAACAAAAAGCACAAATTTTGAGCTAACAAGCAAGGAAAAAAAAGAACTCAAAAAATTCTACAAACACGAGCTAGTCAAACGCAGTGAGATAAATCGTATCATTGCTTCTTGGATCATTACCGTGCCTGCTTCTGCGGTGCTTGGTGGGTTTGTGTTTATCGTGTTTAAAGTGATTTTTATTGATAGCTAGAATCTTTGCTTATAAAATGGATTTTGGTTTGGGGAGGGGTTTTGCTTTTTTAAGATTTTTTTAGATTTTATAGATTTTTTTGATTGCATAATGCAAGTGTTGTGGCTACGAAATCAAAAATTCCAAAATCTAAATTTTGCATTCTAAAATCTACATTCTAAAAACCACCTATCAAAATCCACTTGCAAATCCCGCTTATTTATCGCTTAGCACAAATCCCACACGCTAGGATTTCCACGACAATGAAAATGTGCTGCCCTCCCCCACTTTGCTTTGCACTTCTATATCTATGCCATATTTTTTGGCGATTTCTCCTACCAAAGATAGCCCGATACCAAATCCACCCTTATCATCATTAAACCTCTTATACCGCTGAAATATCACATTTAAATCTTTAGATTCTATCCCATAGCCACTATCTGTGATTTCTAGCGTGGCGTAAATGTCGCCATTTTGGGCGTTTGCTTGCGTGCGTAGATTTATGCAGATTTTGCCACCTTTGTGGTTATATTTGATGGCGTTTGATAGTAGGTTATCTAGCATTATGGTGATTTCATCTTTATTTGCGTAGATTTTGCATTTTTCTAACGCCATTTTATCCACGCTCGCCCCTTTATCCACGCTAGATTCCGCATTAGATTCCAGTTTAGATTTTAGATTAGATTCTAGCGTGATATTTTTTTGTGTCAAAAGCGCGGAAAAATACTCCACGCGCTCATTTATAAGAGTCGCTATATCGATAGATTCTAGCGCGTTTTTGCCCTCATAGAAATTTAGAAAAATTAGATTTTGATACATTTGGTGCAAATTTTTGGCAGATAGTTTTATGTGGTGTAGTCGCTTTTTGTTTGCTTCGCTAAGGTTTTGCGTGTCAAATTTTTGCACGCTCATAAGGATTACACTTAGAGGGGTATTTACCTCGTGGGTAGTGTCTTTGATAAATCGCTCTAGGTGTTTGATTTGGGATTTTATCGGGCGCAGAGATAGCCTCACAAGCCCGTAAGCCACGATAGCTATAAAGCTTAGGGATAATAGCATAAGCCCGATTGTCTCTAAGCGGATAGATAAAATCTCTTTTTGGATAGATTCTATCTCTTTTAACTCGCTAAATTTTGCGCTGCCAAAACCATTGCTAAAAAAATCACTGCCAATCTCTACTGCCTCTCCTTGTAAGATAAAAATCCAGCCCTGCCTATCAAGGTATTTTGATACTTCTTTAGGCAGTTTGCTTGCTCCAAGCGGATGTCGAAAAAGCATATCCAAATTTTTATTGCGCGAAAAATTTACAAAGATATATGGTTTATAATGCAAAAACCCATCGCGGTTTAAAAAAATTTCAGGGATAGATTCTAGCCTTACGCCTAAATCACTATAAACCACTCCTAGATTCTCATCTAGCAGGGCAAATGGCGAATTTATCTCGTTTTTTATTTCGCGCAAAAATTCTAACAATAAGGGCGAAATCTCATCACTTGGTTTAAAATATTGCATATCTTGCATTGTCATTTTTGCATTTTGCGTGTGCTGTTTTGCTTGTAGATTTTGGGCTTGATTTTGCATCTGAAGTTTGGATAAAAACTCCATATTTTCCCTCTGCCTATCTTTGTCTTTTATTTTTTCTAGCTCCTCTTTTTGTTTGTTTTCCTCATATATTTTTTGTGCAAAAGCAAGATTATGTCTTTGCAAATTTTTATGTCTTTTTTCCTCTTTTTTGTGTATATCTCGCCGTTTTCCTTTCGTGGTTTTAAAATCCCTCTTTGCCATTGCTGTTGCGATTTGGACAAAATCATTTCGCATTTGTATGGATTGCTGTGCGCGTAAATTATGCAATTCACGCTTATACATCATCAAAAATATGATTCCTAAAAAACAAACCGAAGTCCCCAAATACAAAAGCAAAATCTTATAAGTCGTGCTTGTGAGAATATCGCTAGATTTTATGGATTTGGTATTAGATTTTATAGCAAATTTTTGTGGGAGGATTTTTAAAAAATTTGGTATAAAATCTACTCTAAACGACTTTTTTGTCGCGCAAAAAATCGTGCAGATTTTTTCACGCAATGCCTCTAAAATCTTACCCCACATAGCAATATCCCCTATGTCTTTGCGTGGCGATACTCTCACTCCCTAGCACTTTTCGCAAATTTTTAATATACACGCGCAAAGCCATATTTGTAGGGGTTTCATCATAGCCCCATACGCGCTCAAAAATCTCATCTTGGCTGACAAATTTTCCTTTATTTTGCAGTAGCAGACATAGCAATTCTCGCTCTTTATTGGTAAGGGAGATTTCTTTTTTGCTTGTTTTTTCAAAAAGACTTTTTTGCAAAATATCAAAGCAAAATCCATTTTCTAGCTCCAAAATCTCGCTATTTTGATGCGCAAAAGACCGTTTTAGCAAAGAATCCACCCTCAAAAGCAACTCATCTATATCAAAAGGCTTTCGCAAATAATCATCACAGCCCGCTACAAATCCCTGCTTTAAATCCTCTATCATTGAAAGCGAGGTAAGAAAAATGCTAGGGGTATTTTTGCCAAGACTTCGTAGCTCTTTTAGCACTTCAAAGCCATTGCCTAGAGGGACTTTGACATCAAATATCCATAAGTCAAATGACTGCTCATACGCTGTATTTAGCGCGCTTTGTGCATCTTCGCATAGCGTGATTGCATAGCCTTTTTGGGATAGCTCATCGCGCAGCATTTCTCCTAGCAATAGATCATCTTCTAAAAGCAAGATTTTTACGCCTTTTTTTGCCATTTGATTCCTTGTTTGTGGGTTTTGTCTTATTGATTTTTATGTATCGACATTGCAAAGTTTAGCGACACAAAGTCGCTAAAGTTAAGTCGCAATGATTTGCGATAATGTGCAATGATAATACACGGCTAGATTTTGACAATGGCATTTTACAATTTTTTACAAAATCTTAATAAATGCCAAAATCTGTCAAAATCTACTTTTGCAAGCAAATTTGCCTAAGCAAAAATCCTAATCATCAAAATCAAAGCCCTTAAATTTGCCTTTGTGGTGTTTGCGCTCCGCTTTTGCGCCGACTTCATTGCAATCTTTGTAAATGACTTTTAGCCCTGATGCTCTTATTTGCGCTCCTGTCATAGAATCTGTCCTTGCTTGCATTGCTTTGCAAGAATCTATTGCGCGTTTTTGCGCTTGCTCGGCTTTTAGCTTAGCAAATGCGTTGTGCCTAGATTGTTTAATCGCGTGTTTAAATGCTTTTGCCTCTTGATAAGGCTTGGCATTTATCCGCTTTTTTACCTCGATTATCAAGTCTGGCTCATCGCTTGGAGCGACATTGCCTGCGAGATTTATCAGCTCATCATCACTTTTGCTAGAAAAATCCGCCCCAAACGCTACGCCACCAAAAAGCCCAAAAACACCAAAAAAACTTGCGAGAAAAAATGCTCGCCCAAAAAAACTACTTCTCATACGATCTCCTTTGTTTTGAGAAATTTTGTCGTTTATGTTTGTGGCTAAACTAGATTTTAGTCCCATAAAACAAAGCATAAACAAAACAACGAAATTCTAAAAAAACAACATAAAATGAGCGTGAAAAATTTGTTTTTAAAATCATATATTTACTATTTTTGCTTTTATCGGTATTTATGATATGTGAGAGTTTTTGCACTCATCACAAATGCGTATAAAAATCGCATATATCACGCTTACAAGGCAAGTAAGGGCATAAAATTTTTGACAAAAAAAAAAAAAAACGATATATAATTTCGCCTTCATAAATCTAAATACACTAAAGGACAAAAAAATGACACAACATACTTCACTTCACACATTACAAAAACTCTCACTAGCTATATCTTTGCTAGCATTTAGCGCAGGGGTAAATCTAGTCGCAAATCCACTAAAAAAAGCTCCATTAAGCGAGGCAGAATCAACACAGGCATTTAACTCCTGCGTAATCAAAAAAGATGATAACGCCTGCCAAAAGCTAATCAACAACAGCGCTCAAACCATAGAAGAATGCACCAAATCCACTTGCAATGATATGGGGCTAATCTACCAAAACGCAGGATTTCAAAACAAAGCGATTGGGTATTTTAAAAAGGCAATCGATTTAGGCGATACTCGCAGCTATCACAACCTAGCATTGCTATATAAAGCGATGGGAAATATCCCTCAAGCAAAAAAATACTACGAATTAGCCATTAGCAAAAACCACTTTGGCGCAAGGCTAAATCTAGGCTCACTTTATTATGAGCAAAAAGATTTTAGCAATGCCCTAAAACACTTTGAAATCGCTTGCACTCAAGGAAGCGCGGAAGCAAAAATGATAGCCTGCCATAATTTAGCTGTGATGTATGATAATGGCGAGGGGGTAAAAAACGACTATCAACAGGCGTATAAATACTACAAAATCGCGTGTGATTTAAACTACGGCTATGCGTGCAACAATCTAGGCGTGCTATATGCAAATGGCTATGGCACTACACAAAATCTAGGCAAGGCAATAGAGCTATATGGCAAAGCCTGCAAATACGCCTGCAACAAAGGCTGCCAAAACTACAAAACGATGAATAAATAGAGCTTTTTTTAGCTTGCAATCAAACATTTGTTTCGCTAACAACCACAAGCAGTAGCTAGTATGCAAAGCATAGATTAAACAAATTTATAAGTCTATAAGCAAAGCATCTCAAAATCTAAAAAACACAAACAGAGATATTTCGGGCTTTGCCCCTCAATATGACAAAATTCAATCATCATTGCGAGACTTTCGCAGGAAGTCGTGGCAATCCATTGTTAGTTTTTTTGCAAAAAGCGTGTTTTTTAGTATTTTATAGCGATAGATTGCCACGCAGATTTTGACAAATCCGCTCGCAATGACGGAAACAAAATCCTTGCTACAATGACGGCGTGATTTTGGAT
Source organism: Helicobacter sp. T3_23-1059 (assembly GCF_053654515.1). NCBI lineage: Bacteria > Pseudomonadati > Campylobacterota > Epsilonproteobacteria > Campylobacterales > Helicobacteraceae > Helicobacter > Helicobacter sp. T3_23-1059. The sequence goes on from NZ_JBSIUV010000008.1 coordinate 73,561, forward strand.
TGCCACGCAAAATCTAATAATTTTCTAAAAAAACTGCGCTTTGCTTGTTTTGCTCGCAATTATGAGCATAAATCAACCACACTTCAAATGGTTACTATGAATTAGCCCAAGTAAAATCCCTTGCGATAAAGTAGGGGGTTTTAAAACTTCAATATGCAAAAAAATGATGATAAAAAAACGATAAAAAACAACCATAAAAAACGATGATAAAAATAATGGCTAATTATACGGCGGGTAAAATATAAAGTGGCTCGCAGGGCGAAGTAAAAAGAGAAATATCTAGCTTGCAAGGGAATCTAAAATCAAAGAGAGAATCAAAAATGACTTTAGGTTGGTTTGTTGGTTTTTTTGTAGATATTATGCTAGATTTTGTTGTGGTAGCACAGCCACAATCCACAAAATCCGCAGAATCTACGCAATAATTTTTATCCATATTTTGTGCCATATTTGAAATACTTGTTTCTAAACTAGAATCCAAAAATACGCATTCTATATTTTTGTCCCGCTTTATAAAATACCTTTTCCCATACGCAAAAATCGCCACATCGCCAAGCAAAGCAAAACTATCACAACTATGTAGCCTCACACCCTCCATTACCGCTAGCGTATGCAAAAAAGTGTGTGCTAGCTTTAGTGCGCTTAGATTGCCCGGACCGCGTGCATAATACACCGCCGAAATGTCAATTCTTTTTTCTTGCAATTCACACTGCATACTATGCAAGCAATCCAAAATCTTGCCCTCTTTTTTTGCTTCAAAAAAAAGTTCCCTATCTTTATAAACCGCATAATACATAGGCGAGTTTATGCAAAGCAATGCAAGTTCATATATATGTTTTTTTGATTGTGTAGATTGTGTAGATTTTGTCATTTGCGTTGCCTTTTTAGCGTTTATTTTTTCATAGATTTTGATGATTTATGGCTACTTAAGCACGCAAAAACTTAGTTTTTCGTGCAAAGCTATTGCTAGAATATTAGTTCTCTAGCAAGATTCCATCATTATCTAATTTTAGCTCTAGCACGCGAAGTTTTTTAAATCTCTCGCTTAGCTCGCTAAAAAGTCGCTTAGAATCCTCCTCAAAGCATAGATTTAAAAAGCTAGAGCCACTGCCAGATAGCGTGCTTAAAATCGCGCCATTTGCTAGGGCGCATTTTTGCACGGCAAATAGCACGGGGGTAGAGCGCATTCTACGCTCTTGGTGGAATCTATCTCTGCTAGCATAGCGCAAAAAATCCCATTTTTCTTGCATTATAGAGGCGACTAGAAGTGAGGCGTGGGAGAGATTATAAACTGCGTCATTAAAGCTGTATTTTTTAGGTAGGCTTTGGCGAGACATTTTTGTAGAAGTGCTTCGCTCGGGGATAACCATAATCGCACGCAAATAATTAGGCATTTTATGCTTAATGTGCAAGACTTTTCCCCTTTCCTTGCCCTCGCCTAGCATTGCGACATTTAGCCCACCAAAAGTCGCAGGTGTGATATTATCAGGGTGATGCTCATAATACAACGCCTTTTGCACGATACAATCCCTATCAAGTGGCAAGTCTAACGCCCTATATGCCGCGCTAATCGCGCCTATGATGATAGCAGAGCTAGAACCCATACCGCGAGAAATGGGAATCTTATTTTGAAAAACAAAGCGATATTTTGGATTTTCATCGCCACCGCTTAGGATTTTTATGGTTTTATAAAACACCCTAACAAACATATTATCCGCGATAAATCGCTTTACCCCCGCCCCCTCGCCATAAATCTCTATGCTTGTCTCTTTTGCAGGGTGCAAGCAAAATTCATTACGAAAATCTAGGCTAAGTCCTAGCACATCTAAGCCCGAGCCTAGATTTGCGCTCGTAGCTGGCACGGTGATACAAAAAGCAGAATTTATAGGCATTTGTGGATTCTCCGTCTTGTTTTTGGGTGTTTTTGTAGTTTTGTATATGTTTGTTTAGAAAAAATCCGTGAAAAAAGTGATAAAAATAGATAAAAAATGTAAGTCAAAATAAACGCACATTATAACGCATTCTTTTACAAATCTTAGATAAGATTGACAATATCTCTAAATCTAAGGATACCAAATGAAACGCACAACAAACAAAGACATAACACCTAACCCAAAAACAAACACCAAATCTATGCACTACCCAAAACGCGTAATTGCCACACCAAAACGCATAATCGCAACGAAAGAAGCATTATCCCTCATAAAAAATTTGCAAAGCCAAAATGGCGAAATCATATTTGTCCAAAGTGGCGGATGCTGTGAGGGTAGCGTGCCGATATGCACGCTAAAGAGTGATTTTATGCTAGGGGATTGCCATATATTGCTAGGAAATATTGGAGGGGCGGATTTTTACTTGCACCAAAGTTTGCAAGAATACTACAAAAGCACACAGCTAATCATCAACGCAAAAGAGGGAAATGGCAATGAATACTCGCTAGAATACGGCAGTGGCTTTGCTTTTGAGCTAAATCTTAGGCTTTTTAGCGATGAGGAAATGGCGATTTTTGGAGATTTTAGCTAGGATTTTGGTGGTTTTGACTAGTTTATAAAAATCGCTAGATTGCAAATATGGTTTGTAAATGTCGCAAGCAAATGCGCAATAAATCTTAAAATCTTGTTTTTTAGTTGCTACATATTATCAAGTAAAATCAAAGTTAAAATCTATGGATATTTGAAAAAATGGTATTGTTTTTGCTAGCTAAAGCGCATAAAAAACCTATAAGGAATTACACCAAATGAGGCTAAAAAGACTTTTAGCGATATGGGCAAACGCGCTTTTTGTTACGATTTGTGTGGCGTTTGGAGCGAGTGAAGTCCGCATTGATAATGCACCTGCAAGTTCGTTTGCAGATGGATTTAAACGCGGGCTTATCTATGGACACGCGGGGCTACTTTTTCAGCAGTCTATCGGCGCAAACCCATACTCCACTTATGGCGATATAAATCTAAGTCTAGGCTATGAGACAAGGCGTTTTATGGGCTATAAATTTGGCGCAGAAATGTGGATAGTGCCCAAACTATACGAAGCAAATACGGGGGATTTTGCTCGCTCGCAGACTTATTTTGAAGTCCCACAGATTTATGCGGATTTTTACAATGAATATGAAAGCTTTGGTGGAATCATCGGGCGATTTAAAACCGATGAAGATTGGATAACAAACTACACAGAGGGTTTAAGCGCAAGCTATGATAGAGTCAAAAATCTATCACTAAATTTTACTTGGGCATTGCGAAATGCGTTTTTTACGAATTATTTTGCGCAAAATTTTCAAAATTTTGGCGACTATCAAAGTGGCAAAATCGGTGGTTTTAGTGGCGGGGCATTTCTTTTTCGCGCAGATTTTGCTATCCCTCAAGCTTCCATCACGCTAAGCCCGTATCTTTATATGGTGCCAGATTTTTTTGTCGCCCCGGGTCTAAAAACAAAGCTAGATTTACCTATCAATCAAAAACTTTTTTTTAGAGCGTTGATTCATCTAACCTCCTATGTAGGCGTAGGCAAGCAGGCTAGCTCCACAAGTGGCGGGGGTGGAGGAATCATTTGGGGGGAAGCACAGATTGATTGGGGGAGGTTTGTGCTAGCGGGGCAAGAATGGCAGAGCTTCCTTACCGCAGGGGTTGGCATCATAAATACCCCAAGTAAAGGTGCGCTATATATTGATAGTTTTGGGCAAAATACGCCATTTGAGAGGGCTGATGGCATTTTTTATTACAATTCCACCACGCCTTATGCGTTTGTCTCGGTAAATCTTTGGAAATATGTGAGTTTATATGGAGCGTTTCGCACAAGCATTGTTTCAAGCAATGAAACCGTGCTAAATTGGGAGGGTAGAGTAGATTTTCGCCCTATCAAAAATGTCTTGCTAGGAGCTAGCGCACTAGGTGTGAATAATTCTGTAAATATACGAAACAATCGCGCTGTGCCAACTAGATTTGGTCCAAGCGGGGACTATACGATATTTCGCGGATATGTGGAGTATAAATTTTAGATTTTGCGACAAAAACGCGTTTTTTTATACGCGTCTTTTAAGAATAGCAACAATGTAGATTTATTTGTTTTGTAGCAAAAATTTGCAAGGCTAGATTTTTGATAAGTCTAGGTTTTACAAGGTTTAGATTTTGCAAGGTGAAATTTTTGCAAGAATAAGTTTTATGAGGCTAGATTTTACAAGGAGTCAAAAATGGAAAAATTAGTCAAATTTTACAAAATCTATGCGATAGCCTTAGTCGCGCTAATCGCCATAGCTAGCGTAATCTATCGCGTTGTAAATGGAGCTACTGAAGTGGGATTTGGCGGAATGGTAGCGTTATTTGGGCTGTTGCTGTGGTTGCCTATATTTGTATATGGGACTTTTGTGTATCTACCAAGCAGAATCTACAAAAAATTTCAATGCACAAAAGAGGAGCAAAGAGATTTTATCGTGTTTGAAAATACCGCGTTTGAAATGCTTTATTATTTATGTTTGTTTGTGTTAGCATTTGTCGCAGTGGTGGTAATAAAAGGGATTTTATAGGATTTTATTGTTGATTTTATGTCGTTTTTTGTCGTTGTGTAGTTTTTGTGCTAGCAAATTTTGCATTTGCAACGATAAAATCCACATTTTCATTATGTTTGGGATTTTAAGTTTGCCAAATGCGAAAAATCCGCGACAAGCACAAAATCTAGCAAAATCTAGCAAAATCTAAAACGCAGTTATGATTTTGCCACATATCTCATAGGGCATATTTCATAGATAAATTATCATAAATCCTCGCAAAATCTATTAAAAGGTTTTTCTTTGTGTCGATTCTAGTCTTGTCAAAGGCAAGGATGCCTTTAGACTTAAATCCCAAAAAGGAGTTTCACAATGGCTTTCCAAATTAACACGAATGTGATGGCGCTAAACGCCCATGTGCAAGGTGTAGGAACACAATGGAATCTCAAGAACTCTCTTGAGAAACTTAGCTCAGGTCTTCGTATCAACAAGGCAGCTGATGATGCTTCTGGTATGATTATCGCGGACTCTTTGCGCACTCAAGCAAGCGCGCTAGGACAAGCTATCCAAAACACAAACGAGGGTATGGGTATTATCCAAATCGCCGATAAAGCGATGGACGAAATGCTTAAAATCCTTGATACTGTGAAAACAAAAGCTATCCAAGCAGCCCAAGATGGACAAACTTCCGTTTCTCGCAAAGCGATTCAAAACGACATTATCCGTTTGGTGCAAGGGCTAGATATGGTGGGTAATACTACCGCTTACAACGGACAAGCTCTTTTGTCTGGACAATGGACGAACAAAGAATTCCAAGTAGGTGCGTATTCAAACCAATCTATCAAAGCCTCTATCGGTGCGACTACTTCAGACAAAATTGGGCAAGTCCGCCTAGAAACAGGTGCGATGATTACCGCTGCTGGCGAAGTGGCTATCAAATTCCGCCAAGTAGATGGTGTAAATGATGTCCAGCTAGAGTCTGTCAAAATCTCTCACACCGCTGGCACAGGGCTAGGAAACCTAGCAGAAGTCATCAACAAAACTGCTGACAAAACAGGTATCCGCGCTAATGCTGTCGTGCTATCTACTTCAGACCAAGAAATCCAAGCAGGCGATTTGATGGGCGTTGTCATCAATGGATTCTCGCTAGGCGATATTCAAGGCATCAAGCAAGCTGATAGCGATGGACGACTTGTCCAAGCATTTAACGCTGCGACTGCTGAAACAGGTGTTGAAGCATTTGCGGATAATGAAGGACGACTAAACTTGCGCTCTATCGATGGACGCGGTATTGTCGTGCAAGCTGGCACTCCAAAAGGTGGCAAAAATAGCACTGCTCCCGTAGCTATCCAAAAAATGAATGGGCAAAACCTAACAGGTCCGGGTTCAGTGAATTATGGTAGATTGGCACTTGTGCGACAAGATTCTCGCGATATCCTTGTATCAGGGACAGGTGCGCTTGCTTCCACAGGATATGCTCCCGGACAAGCCGTAGCTGAAACCGTTGTTAATCTACGCGATGTGCTAGGGCTATTTAAAGAAGATGCTCGCTCTGCCGCTGGTGCGAATGAAAACAACGCCGCTGTGGCTAGAAACCAAGTGCTAGGCGCAGGTGTTACCACGCTTAGAGGTGCTATGGTGGTGATTGACATCGCAGATTCTGCGACAAAGACACTTGATAAAATCCGCGCTGACTTAGGTTCTGTGCAAGGGCAAATGATTGTAACCGTAAATAACATTTCTACTACACAAGTGAATGTCAAAGCGGCTGAAAGTGGAATCCGCGAAGTGGATTTTGCTAAAGAATCAACCGAATTTAACAAATGGACGATTCTTGCGCAATCTGGTAGCTACGCGCTAAGTCAAGCAAACGCAGCACAACAAAATCTATTAAGGCTTCTATCTTAAAGATTTTGGCTAAAATTGCTAGATTTTAGATTCTAGTGGCTTTAGCGGTGTTTTTGCTTCTTTAAGCTAGCCTAGTTTGCCTAAAAGTTTTAAAAGACTTTTTAGCAAGCAAAGGCTAGCTTTTTTATTGTCTATTTTTATAACTTTTACAAACTCTTTACTAGCTTTTTTCAAAAATTTATTATAATTTTATCACTTCATTACCCTCACCTTAAGGAGCATCTAAAATGGCAAAATCTAGCATAAAATCAAATGCAAAATCAAATCTAAAATCTAGCATAAACCCCCGCTCAAAATCTAGCCACAAAATAGATTCTATCGATTCTCACCAAAGCACCCAAAAATCAAAATCCATAAAAAAGGTAGTCCTTGCCTACTCTGGCGGGCTTGATACAAGCGTGATTCTCAAATGGTTGGGTGATAATTATGGCTGTGAAGTATTCACTTTCACCGCAGACATTGGGCAGGGCGAGGAAGTCGAGCCCGCACGAGCAAAGGCTCTCAAACTCGGCATAAAAAAGCAAAATATTTTTATCGAGGATTTGAGAGAAGAGTTTATAGCAGACTTTGTGTTTCCAATGTTTCGGGCAAATGCAATCTATGAGGGCGAATACCTGCTAGGCACGAGTATTGCTCGCCCGCTTATCGCCAAGCGACTTGTCGAAATCGCCAAAAAAGTCGGTGCAGATGCCATAGCGCACGGCGCGACAGGCAAGGGAAATGACCAAGTGCGCTTTGAAATCGGGGCTTACGCGCTAAACCCAGACATAAAAGTCATCGCTCCGTGGCGCGAGTGGGACTTAAATAGTCGCGAGAAACTTCTCTCTTACGCACAAAAAGCGGGTATTGAAATCGAAAAAAAGGCAAATAAATCGCCTTATTCAATGGACGCAAACCTGCTCCACATAAGCTATGAAGGGCAGATTCTCGAAGACCCAAATGTCGCGCCTGAAGAGAGTATGTGGCGGTGGAGTGTGAGTCCTAAAAATGCGCCTGATACGCCACAAATCATCACCATTGAGTTTGAAAAAGGCGATGGCGTAGCAATCGATGGCAAAAAGCTAAGCCCCGCGAAATTTTGGGAAAAACTCAACGAACTAGGGAGCAAAAATGGAATCGGGCGACTTGACTTAGTCGAAAATCGCTATGTGGGAATGAAATCGCGTGGCTGCTATGAGACGCCCGGCGGGAGCATCTACCTCAAAGCACACCGCGCCATAGAATCTCTCACCCTCGATAGAGAAGAGGCACATCTCAAAGACTCCATAATGCCAAAATACGCCGAGCTTATCTACAATGGCTATTGGTTTAGCCCCGAGCGAGAGGCACTCCAAGCCCTCATCGACAAGACACAGCAACGCGTAAATGGGCAAGTGCGCCTAGAACTCTACAAGGGCAATGTTACGATTTTAGGGCGCAATTCGCGCAATTCGCTCTTTAACGCCGCGTATAGCACATTTGAGGAAGATTGCGTCTATGACCAAAAGGACGCTGCGGGCTTTATCAAGCTAAACGCATTGCGCTTCATCATCGCAGGCAAGGCAAAGTGTAAAAAATAAGTAAAATTCTATATGCGTAGATTTTAGTTGGGATTTGGTGTGCTATAATCGCACGCTAAACCAACTGAAACCAACATTAACTAGGATACGCTAATGCCACGCGCTAACAAAAATACAACCGCCCAACAACCCCACCTCACAGAATCTCCCCACAAGAAACAACCCCAAAACAATCAACAATCCACGCCCAAAATCCCGCATAAGCCAAAGCCCAAAATCGAAGCTGTGTGTGATTTTTTGTGCCGTTATTCTAGCGCATTGCTTAGCAATGGCGCATACACTTCGCGTATCATCAAATGCACGGAGCGAATCGGCAAGGCGTGGGGCTATGAAGTGCATTTAAGCGTGTTTTTGAAATACATTACTATAAATATCACCGATGCGCACAACTACGATAACCGCCGAACTCAAGTCATAAACAACGCGCCACTACGGGCAAATCTCGCGCTCATCTCCAATCTAAGTGCGCTAAGCTGGCAAATCCACGATGAACACCTAAGCCTAAAAGAAGCCCAAAAATCCTTTGATTACACCCTTTCTCAAAAGCGACTCTCCGCTGTGCTAGGCGTGTTTATCATTAGTCTTGGTAATGCGGCGTTTTGTCGGCTTTTTGGCGGGGATTTGGGAGCGTTGCTTTGCATTTTTGCGGGGACTTTTGTGGGGATTTTGGTGCGCCATTTTTGCCACAAAATCCATCTTGATTCTCGAGCGCAGTATTTGCTATGCTCATTTATCGTGTCTTTTACGGCGTATATCGGCGTGTGGCTGGGGCTCTCTGCCACGCCTGATATAGCTATCGCGGGGAGTATCCTCTATCTTATCCCGGGCGCGCTTATCATCAACGCCTTTGTGGATATTATCCACGAAAACACGCTAATGGGAATCTCACGCACCATAAATATGGCAGTGGCGATGATTTGCCTTGCAGCAGGGGTGTTTATCACGCTTAGCATTTCCAAAATCAATATTTTGTGATGGGGTTTGTGCCATTGCCACGCATAAGGCGCAAAAACCTAACATATTTACAAGTAAATAAAGTAAAATCTCAATCCACATAAGGAATCTAAATGCCAACGCTAAATCCACTGCTAGAATCTGACGCCATAGAATGCGCTCATAAAGGCAAAATCCTGCTTCAATCAAGCACAAAAGATTTAATGTGCGTGCAAGATTCTAGTGGCAATGACGCTGGAATGATAAGTTTGCAAGACTTAGCAAATGCCACCATTGTGGGCTGCACGAATAATATCGCAGGTGTGCCTAGCCCTTGCACGAAATTAGTCAATATCCCAAACTCTATTTGCTCCACATTACTAGAAATAAACAATCAAAAAATAGTCCTAGCCCAAGCAATCTCTCAAGTCCTAACAGATAAAGGCTCACCGCTAGTCTTGCAAGGTGAGCCAAAAGCAAAGGATATTTTCGAGCTAGATGAGGATATAGCAGGATTTGATAACACGCAAAATGGCAACGAGAACGCAGAAACTATCAGCGAATCTAACGAATCTAATGCAGAATCTAACTCAAAATCAAACACAGATTCTAGCAATTCACAATCCACGCAAGATTCACAAAAAAAATATTAGAAATGTATTTTAGCTATGGGGAGGAAATGATACGATTAGAGGACAATGATTCAAGGCATAGCAATGATATGAATCTGCATATCGTTACGAGTGGGTATGAGGATAATGAGCAAATAGAAATAGAGGTTAAAACACAAAGCGAAATTTTTATCATAAACGCTACAATACGCG
>NZ_JBSIUV010000009.1:0-68462 GCF_053654515.1 Helicobacter sp. T3_23-1059
ATTTTATTTAGCTACTTCTTCGCTTATATCGCTAAATAATCGCTATAAAAGCCAAATACATAATGCAAAACCTAATCCCATAATTCTACCCTAAAATCTATAAAAAGTAAGCAAATCAAAAAATAAATGCAAGTTAAAAAATCCAAAGGGTGTGGTGGTATGTGTTTTGTGCTTTTGTGCGTGTAAGAAGCACAAATTGCGGAATGTGCAAAGATACGATTTTGGATTAAAACGCTAATTTGCAAATCTAAGCTAATACCAAAATGCGATTTTGGGACAAGCCCAAAGCTAGCATTCTTACTTTTAGTTTAATTGTTTTTTGCGGACATTTCAATGGGTTTTTGCTTCTAGTAAGAGAAAAATAGTTTATGATAAAATAAGAGGATATTTCAAAAAGGGGTTATTTTAGCTTTTAAGAGATTAAGTAAGTGTTTTCCTATGCTTAAAAGCTAAAAAATGGATTTTAGGGGGGGGGATTGTGTGAGTTTTTATTTTTGACAAGTCCAAGGACAACGAGCGCAACGCTGTTCAGCAGTTTCAGGGACACCAATATTACCGTGGCATACTCGAGTATTATTCGTTTCAGTATGATTGACTTCATCAGTTTCAACTAATTCTTTACAGCCATATAAACAACACAAACAAAAAGCAACTAGCAATAAACGAGTAAGATTCATAAATAAACTCCTCACAAAAATATTTAAGCGAATGCTACAAAAAAAAAAAAAAACGATTTTTAAATAACATTTTATTTCACTTTAGAAAGGATTACAAATGCGAGGATTTATAGGATTAAAAGGATTAACGGGGTTAAAAAGATTGCTACAAGCGGGGTTAGTGGCGTTATGTGTGGTTAATTTTGTATTATGTAATGCTTCAAAAGAAATATTTGAAACAATATGCAATGAAAAATGTAAAAACTCTAAAGAGACAATAATAGAAATAATAAATGATAAATCACCAGAGCTACTAAGGTTAGATTATAAAGGATACACAAAAAAGACGCAATAAAAGCAAATGAAATGGTATATGAATTTTGTATTAAACAAGTAAAAAAGAAGAAAGATTGTAAAACAGGAGAATTATTGAATTATATTGATTATTATGGTTTTTTACTTGAAATAATGAGAAAAGGGAACAAAATTGATAAATTACAAATAAATTTTGAAGCTTTAAAAACATTGAAAGAAGTTACGGGGAAAGACTTAACAGAAATAGAAATAGAATAAAAATTTCACAATGTGAAATTTTTTTTTGAAAGCAGTCGCATAGTATTTAAATAGTAATATATGGTAGCATTGTGAATAAGTCCTTAAATAGCGTTATATAGGGTATTTTAGAGATGTAAAATGTGGTTATTGACATTTTATAGATTCTAAAAATGTTTGATAATCCCTAATATATTCTTTTTCATCATAGTATTCACTCGCTAACACCATTTTAACTTGCACCCATAGGAAAAATGTCTCATTTCACGCCACATATTTTTACCTATGTATAATCCTATATCGGGTCGATTTAGCCACACTTGCTTATCTGCAAAATCTACCTTGACTACAAAATCTATTTATACTTTTGCAAAGATTACTACGCCATTTGTCCCGCCAAAGCCAAAGGAATTGCTCATAACCGCTTGTATGTTTGCTTGCCTTGCGACATTTGGGATATAGTCTAAATCGCATTGTGGGTCTTTGCTCTCTTGATTGATTGTAGGGGGCAATACTCCCTCATTCATCGCCATTATGGATATGACGGCTTCTATCGCGCCTGCTCCACCTAGACAATGCCCTATTTGCCCTTTTGTCGAGCTTACAGGTGGGACGCTATCTTTGCCACCAAAAACCTTTTTTAAAGCCATTGTTTCATACAAATCATTATATGCGGTGCTTGTGCCGTGTGCATTGACATAGCCGATTTTTATCTCGCCATTACCATTTGTGCTAGCCCAAGAGTTTGCCATAGAGATTGCAGCTTTCATCGCACGATATGCGCCCTCGCCCTCTGGGGCTGGGGTAGTGATATGGTTTGCATCGCCACTCTCGCCAAATCCCACCACTTCAGCGATAATATTTGCACCCCTTGCTTTTGCAGCTTCGTATTCTTCTAGCACGAGTGCGCCCGCCCCCTCTCCCATTACAAATCCATTTCTCTCTTTATCAAATGGGCGAGAAGCTTTTTTTGGTTCATCATTGCGCTCGCTTAGAGCTTTCATCGCGGCAAAACCACCGATTCCCACAGGACAGATAGTGGATTCTGCGCCGATGACTAGCATTCTATCTGCGCCATTTAGCATTATTGTCTTTGTAGCTTCGCTTATGGCGTGAGTGCCTGCCGCACAGGCTGTTACGCTTGCTAGATTTGGTCCTTTGATACCAAACTCGATAGAAGTAAAACCACCTAGCATATTTACAAGAGCGGAGGGGATAAAAAACGCGCTAATTCGTCTAGGTCCTTTATCAAAGCAAGCAACAGAATTTTTTTCGATATTTACAAGCCCGCCTATGCCTGCCCCCGAGCTTACACCAAATCTCTCTGCAAGGCTTTCATCGATTTTCCCCTCGCTATTTAGTAGCCCGCTATCACTCATCGCTTCTTTGCAGGCTTTTAATGCTAGCTGTATAAATCTATCTGCTTTTTTTACTTCTCTAGGATCTAGGACTTCTTCTGGGTTAAATCCCTCTATTTCAGCTGCGATTTTCACAGGAAAGTCGCTCGCATCAAAGCTAGTAATATGCCTTATGCCACACTTTCCGTCAATGATAGCCCTAAAAGATTGTGCTTTATCAAGACCTACGGCATTTATCATACCAATGCCTGTTACGACTACGCGTCTCATACTGCTCCTTAACATCTAAATGCAAAATCTTAATACAAAATTTTCTAAGATTTTCTGTCATTTTAAGCAATTTGTGTCATACAAAAAACACAATAAAATCACAGAATATCTTAGTTAGTTAGCCAACTAGCAAACTACACAAACAAAAAAATCAACAAAAATTAAGCAATCACAAAAACCAAAAGCAAGAAAAAACCGCCTAAAAAATCATATTCTAAACGCAATTTTAAACTGCCAAAGTCGCTAGCCCAACGCGACAAAATCGCTTGAAGCTAGCGACAAATCCGCTTTGCAATGCCTACCAAAATCTACTCACAAAACCTACTTGCAAAATCCGCTTGCAAAAACTACTTATAAGATTCTTGCTAAGATTAAGGTAGAGAAAAAGTTGTGTTATTTTTTGTTTGCCTCGATAAACGCAACAACATCGCCAACTTTAGAGATTTTGTTTGCCTCTTCATCAGGGATTTCTACACCAAATTTTTCTTCCAAAGCCATTATTAGCTCGACAACATCAAGAGAATCCGCGTTTAAATCGTTGGTAAATTCTGCTTCAGGCGTTACTTTGTCAGCCTCGACACTTAGTTCCTTTACGATTAGTTCCTTTACTTCGTCAAATAAAGCCATTGTATGCTCCTTAAGTTTTGTTAGTGCGCTATTTTAGCAAAATTTTTTTACAATTTAAGCCAAAAAAGCAAAATTACATATATAAACCACCATTTACTTTTAGCACTTCGCCTGTGATATAGCTAGCACTATCACTTAGCAAAAACGCCACTGCTTCAGCGACTTCAGCACTTTCTCCAAATCTAGCTAGAGGGATATTTTTTTTGTAAGCCTCTTTGACTTCTTCGCTTAGGGATTGTGTCATATCTGTGGCGATAAATCCCGGTGTTACGCAATTAAATCGCACATTTCTAGGTGCGCCCTCATAGGCAAAACTTTTACTCATCGCTATCATTCCTCCTTTGCTAGCGGCGTAGTTTGTCTGCCCAGCATTGCCCCTCTCGCCGATGATTGAGGCGATATTTACCACCGCGCCAAATCTCTGCTTACTCATTAGCTTTAGAGCCTCACGCGAGCCGATAAAACTAGATTTTAGGTTTGCATCAAGCACAGATATAAATTCCTCTGTTTTCATTCGCATTGCTAGCTTGTCATTGGTGATTCCTGCATTATTCACAAGATAGCTTAGCTCGCCATCGCTTTGCACTATGGCATTTAGCCCCGCGATAAAGCCCTCTTCATTGGTTACATCAAATTCTATTACAGCGGCTTTTCCTCCGCTAGATTCTATCTCGCTTTTTAGGGCGTCTGCTATCTCTGGCTTACTGCGATAGTTTATCCACACTTTTAGCCCGTAGCCTGCGAGTGTGCGAGCGATTTGCGCTCCGATACTTCGCGATGCCCCTGTGATAAGCACATTTTTTCCGCTAAATTTCATTGTTATCCTTTTTGTTGGATTTAGATTTTAGGCTTGCATAGATTTTGTTATCGTAATGCAAAATTATGCGCACCCATTTTTAAGACACTTTTTAAAACACAAAATGCTAGCTAAAAATAAATAATTTTTTGCAATTTTTGTTTTAAAAAATTATTTCTAATTATTTCTCGTTTTTCCTCATTTCCCCTCAAAGATTAGATTAAAGTCATCAAAAAGTTCATCTAGTTTTTGTAGCTTTTGGGCGTGCTTAGTTTGTGGATTTTGCGCTAGATTTTGACTAGATTTTGGGCTAGATGGGCTTGTATTTTGATTATTTGCTAACCTAGTTTGAGGTTGTATGTCGCTAGAATCCGCTTCAAACTTAATAGGCGATATAGGTAGCTCGATAAAATCATCGCTATCAAATTTTGGCTTTGGAGTATCTTTTTTTGGCTCGATAAATGGCTTTATAGGTGGTATCTTTTTTTGTTCTTGTGGTGGTGGCGGAGTTGCGTTGCTAGAGGGTTGTTTGGGGGGGTTTGTAGATTTTGTAGAGCTAGATTGTGGGGTATTTTTGGTGGCATCTTGCGTTGATTGTGCTTTGTGTTTAGAATCAATATGTTGATTTTGTGCATTATTTTGCGAAATATTTGGCGTATTTTGGGTATTTGGGATGGTTTTAGTAGTGTCTTTACTTTGTGGATTTTGCTTTTTTTCTATTTTTTTAGCGTTTTGAAGCGTTTTAAAAGTCTGCTCTAATTGTTTATTTTTATCCTCTAGCTCGACAAAAAGGCTTTGATTTTTTACCCTTGAGTAGCGCGGGATATAGCCCTCTAGCGCACGCATTTTCTTGCTTACGCTGTTGTAGTAGGATTCTGCCAATGCGTTATTTTCTTTATCTTTTTGCCATTTAAAGCCTTTGTTATAGGATTTTATGGTGTTTTTGTGATTGCCTTTGTGATATTTTTGCCAATACAGCAAAGTATCAAGGGCGATTTGACTAGCAAAGAGGCGATTATCTATTAGCATTTGCCCCATTACATTGCGCGTAAAGGCGTTGTCTTCATACTTTGAGTAATACTTTAGCACCACAGGGATATGCGCGTGATATAGCCCAGCACTTGGATCTGAAAAATTCATCATATACACCCCTGCGCAGCTCTCTTGCCACGCGATGGCTGCAAGCGTGTAGCCCATTCCGTGAGGTGCGCCAAAATTATACGCATAGATGATATTATCCCGTTGGATTTTGCTAAATTTTTTTGGCTCTACGCATTCATATTGTGGAAATGTCGCAGGCTCTGGCTTTGTATGATTTGCCCTCACTTCGCTTATACATAGCGCAAATATCCCAAATGTCGCAAAAAGCGAGTAAAAAAGAAGCGTTAAGATTTTGGGCTTGTTAGCGATTTTGTTTAGATTGCTATTATTTTTTGCCCTTGCTCTTGTTTTTGCTATTGCTTTTGTTTTTATCGCCCCTATCGCCCCTGCATAAGCGAAATCTTGCAAATGCGTATTTTGTGTATTTAGAGATGATTTTGATAGTTTTTGCAAAGAAGTTTTTTTGTTCATAAAATAGAGCCTTTTTGATTTGATTTGCTACAATTACGATTTTTATGCAACTGCATTTGATTTGTGCATTTGACTTGCGCTACGATTTTATACAACTTTTAATCCTAAGGAATCCACAATGCCAACACAAGAGCTACTAATCGAAATTCTTACCGAAGAGCTCCCCGCACTGCCTTTTCTAAAAGAATGGCAACATATCCCTAGCAAATGGAATGCCAAAATGGCAGAATCTAGGCTAAAAGCAGATTTTAAACTACATTTTACCCCACGCAGAATCGCGATTTTCTCTCGCTCTTTCCCCACTCACACCGATGAAGAGATAAAAGAGTTTTTTGGTCCCCCACTGCATATTGCCTATACAAATGCTAGCAAAAATCAAGGGCTTAGCAATGCTGGGCAAAGTTTTTTAAAAAAAGCACAAATCAGCGAAAATGAAGTGAAAATCGCCACAAAAGATGGCAAAGAAGTGCTATATGCAAAGCAAGTAGTTAAAGGCGTAGAATCTTGCAAGATTTTGCCAAAGATTGTAGGGGAGTTTTTAGCAAGTCTAAATTTTGGAAAATCAATGCGTTGGGGGGATTCTAAAGAAAATGGTGGGGTTAGCTTTATCCGCCCGATTGTAAATATTATGATTTTGCTAGGAGGCAAGCGCATAAACCCGCTAGATTCTAGTCAAAATTTTGGTGGATTTAGCGAGGTGTTGCATTTTGGGCAGGGCTATCTTAGCGCGACAAAATTGCACCGCGACAAAGGCTTTGAATGGGTAGAGATAAAGGGGATTGATGATTATTTAGCAAAGCTAGAATCTAATGGCGTAGTTTTAGATGAAAATGAGCGAAAAAAGCGGATTTTAGCCCAAATTGAAGCGATTGAAAAAAAAGAGAAAATCAAAGTCAAAGATGATGAGGATTTGTTAGATGAGATTGTGGCGATTACAGAGTATCCTACCGCGCTTTTGGGGAGTTTTGAAAAGAGATTTTTAGATTTGCCAAAAGAGGTGATACAAACTTCAGCAAGGGAAAATCAACGCTACTTTGTGGCACATAATGAGTCAAATAAAGGGCTTTGCAATAGCTTTATTTTCGTTGCAAATTCGCTTACAAAGGATTATACGCCAATCATAAAGGGCAATGAAAAAGTGCTAAAAGCAAGACTTAGCGATGCGGAGTTTTTTTATGATAATGACTTAAAAAAGCCCTTTAGTGATAGCGGGAGCGAAGATGCGCTAGATTCTATCGCATTTGTGGATAATCTAGGCAGTATGCTAGATAAAACGCGTAGAGAGCGGGCTATCGGCGCGTTTTTAAGCAAATATTATGGATTAAGCGAGGTTGAATCTAGAAATGTGGATTTGGCATTGCGACTTAGCAAGGTAGATTTGCTTAGCGAAATGGTGGGAGAATTCCCCGAATTGCAAGGCATTATGGGGGGGTATTATGCAAGGCAAGCGGGGCTAGATTCTAGCATTTGTGAAGCGATAAAAGAGCAGTATCAATTAGCGGGGTATAATTACCACAGCAAGATAAGCGCGATAAGCGCGATAAGCGCGAAATGCGATAGTCTTTTTTCACTTTTTAGCATAGGCAAAATCCCAAGTGGCTCAAAAGACCCATTTGGCTTGCGCCGTGCTGCAAATGTCATTTTAAAAATCGCATTAAATGATTTGTTAGATTTTCGTTTGTCGTTGGATTTTTTAAGCGAGATTTTTAAAGCTGTGTGTGCAAACACAAAATGTGGCTACAAAGAGTTTGATTTAGTGGCGTTGCAAGAGTTTTTTATCGAGCGATTAGAATCGATTTTTAGGGAGGATTTTGGCATAAGCACGCAGGTTTTTAGAAGTATCATAAAGGGCAAAAGTAAGCAAATCCAAGCGATGAGAGATAATGCCCTAGCACTCCAAGAACTGCTAAAAAGAGATGACAAAGAAGCCTTAATCGCAGTATTTAAGCGCGTGGCAAATATCACAAAAGATATGGGAGAATCTAGCGCGAATACCACACAAGATGAGCAAAAAGCAAGCAACATAGATTCTAGCCTTTTTACGCATAATGCAGAGAGGGAGCTTTTTAGCGCGTTTGAGGATATTTGCAAATCAAAAGAAAAATACCAAAATCCAAAAGATTTGCTAGAAGCACTTTTTAGCCTAAAATCGCCTTTAGAAAAGTTTTTTGATACCGTGCTTGTAAATGATGAAAATCCCAAAATCCGCGCAAATCGCAAGGCACTAATTTTTGGAATTTATAGCGAATTTAAGCAAGTGGGGGATTTAAAAGAATTAGCAATTTAAGGCGATTTAAGATTTTGCTATTTTTAGAAATCTAGCAAAGCACACAAAAATAACGCACAGATGCGATAAAATGCGATAAAAGCAATGGAGTTTAAAAATGCAAACAAGTCTATCAAAAAACGCTACAAATAGCGCAATATGCGTTATTTTGATATGTGCGTTTGCATTATATGCTATGCCTTTAGTTGCAAATCCAAAATCTAATATGGATTTTAACGATGAATCTTGCTCCAAATCTAGTGAATCTAGCACCAAAGATTCGCTAGATTTAGCACAATCAAACACGGATTTAAATAATGACTTAAACGCTAAATCAAACATAGATTTTGCAGAGTCAAATTTACAATCAAATACAGAGCAACAAGAACCAAATATTACACCAAATCCCGCACCACCCGCCGCACAAAATCCACAAAACAACAAAGCGTGGAATATCCTCCAATCTCGCAAAAAAGAGCCAAACAAACCACAATTTGGAATCAAAGAATCCTACCGACAAAGCGCAGAATCAAACAAATTTGAATATAAGCCTTTTGATGCCGCACCTGATTATGAGACAAATTTCTACACGGATTCTGCGCGCAAAATCCAAACCCAACAAACCCAGCCATACTTTGAGCTAGGCAAATTTTTGCGCTTAGAAAATATCGAAATCTCTTCATTTACCACCTATGCAAATATCCGCTCAAAGTCTTTAGAAACCGTGCTAGGCGATAGATTTGAGAGCGGGTATAGCGCGATTTTTGGGCGATTTACCTTTGAGACGCCAAAGCTATGGGGAATCTATCTAGGCGGGACTCTATCTGCCCTAGCGCATTTAGGCGATATAGGGCGCAAAAACACTTCAAACAATGCCTTTAGAGAGCAGCCTGAAATCATCTCACTTTTTATCAACAATGACGAAGCAAAAGATATTTTTTTAACCAACGACAAAGCCCATATCGCAGGGCTTTATGTGGGGATTTTGAATAAAAGCGAGACTTTTGGAATCCGTTTGGGGCGATATGGGGCGCGGTATGAGTGGCTAGGGGATTATTTGGAGGGAGGGGAAATCTATGGGCATATTCGCGGGGTTAGAATCGCTTTTGGTGGATTTTATCGTCAAAGCTATGCAAACCCTAGTGAAAACACGGCTTATGGGCATATAAAACGACTTTATGAAAAATATCAGGGCTATGATTTAAAAATGAATTTTTATGCAGATGCAAACTATGAAAGTGAGGATTTGCAAGCTAGAATCTATGCAAACTATCTCCATAGCCTCTATGCAGTCGCGGGCGCAAAGGTAGATTTTGCCTCAAAGCAACTAGCAAAAAATTTTCATTTAAGTTTTTTACTTCACGCAAATTTTGTAACCGCAGGGGTGCAAGAGGAATATAACGCGCTAAATTTAGAGCAATGTGGCAGTGGGAATTTTGCACCAAATTTGCTACAAAGAGTGCAAAATGCAGGGCTAGTATGCTACAAAAAAAATAGCTTTAAAAATGGTTTTGGCGAACTAAATGGCGGAATGCTTCATTTAGAGGGCAGAGCGCATTTAGGAGGGCTAACACTTGCAGTGGGCTATGTAGGCAATGATACAAATGGCGCGACAGATTTGCTACCCATCTATGCGGATAATAACCCCCTAGAATACAACACTTACATTTATGGCGAGGGCGGGCAAAGTGGCTATGTAAGGGTGGATTATCGCAGAGCGGGCAAAGGCGTAGTCAAAGAGTTTGGAGGGTTTGTGGGCTATGGTAGGAGCGTGTTTTTTCCAAATGGCTCACTGCAAAATAGCCATTTTTCAAATCAAGCAGTAGGTGAGCTAGAGCTAAGCTTAGCAAATATTCATCTGCATTTTACCATAGCGTATTTGGACGAGTTGGCAAAAGGCTCAACTAGCGCGGAGTCTAAATCACTGATTTCAAAACTATGGCTAGGGTATATGTTTTAGCATTTGTTGGTGTTTGTTGGTATATTTTTTGCATATATTAGGATTGTCTTTTGATATTATTTAGGCTTAGTTGTGGTTTTTTTGCGTGTGTAAATGAGCGCATTTGTAGCCTAAAAAAAAGCAAAAAGTTGCAAAAAAAGCTGTTTAAAATCGATTCAAATTCGATTTACTAAATGGTTAGTTTATCGTTGTAGAATCCAAAATTTAGCCTAGATACCGCGCTTGTAGCGCAAATCGCTAAAATCTAAAACCTGTGTTATGATGATTTGGCAATAAATTTAAGGAATCAACAAGTGAAAAAATACGCAAACTTTTTATCACTCATTATCAAATCTACATTATTTTTTGTGAGGTTTTTTAAGCATTTTTTTGCACCAAAAATATGGCTAAAATCTTGTGGGCTTTGTGCGTTTTTGCCATATTTTTTATGTTTTTTAAGTTTTTTTGCCTGTGATTACGCATTCGCAGAGGCAAAGGAAACAAAAGAGGCAAAGCAAGATTCTCTACCTACAAAAACTTCTACTCCAAAATCTAGCAAAGCAAATCTACCAAAGCTAGATTATAAATCCATAATCAAAACAAAAAATCCATCCACACAAAACATCACACAAGATCTTACCAAAGAGGCGTTTTTTGAGTCTGTGGAAGCGCGAAATATCAGCCTAGTAAAAAGCAAAGCTGCTTTTGTAAGCCTACTAGAATCCCAAAAGGCTTATAATGCGTGGGATAGCCCTTATACCGAGATAGAAGGCACGCAAAATAAAAATGGCTATGGCAAAAAAGAGCTAGAAATAAACGCGCTTTTTATCCTAAAGCCAAAGCTCCCGTGGGTGCAAACACTGCTACACAAAAGCCTAAACCTACAAACCCTCCAATATCAAAAAACCTACAATCTCTACAAAAATCTAGCCTTTATCTCGGCTAAACAACTTTACCTTAGCTACCTTATCACAAAAGAAAAATATCATATTTATATCCACAGAGAGAGCAACTTTTTGTCCCAACTCCAAATTGCAAAAGCTAGGGTAAAAGCAGGCAGTATGTCCCAAAAAGACTATATTAGCTTTAACAATTCCTATTTAGATGCAAAACTGCTAAAAATGCAAGCCCAAACGCAACTACTAGATTTACAACGACAGCTCCATCAGATTTTGGGGATAGAGGTTTTGGAAATTATTGATTCTGCTAGCTCTACGCAGGGCGCACAAAATCCACAAGAAGCAAATATCCAAAACGCGCAAGAATCTAGCGAGCAGGATTTAGATAGCCCAAATATCCAAAACGCACATAATGACTACCAAAAAGCCCAAGATAGCGCAAACATAGCCAAACATATCGAAGAGCAAATCCTATCGCCAAAAAGAGACATAGTAGTCAAGGGGCTAGATTTTGACTATGCCACGCTATCTTTTGCACACGCAAGAGAGAGCCTAAAATCCTCGCCCTACACAGAGATTTTAGACTTGCAAGCAAAAGATTATAAAACCAATGCCAAAATCGTTAGCAGAGAGAGGTTTGACGCCATAGAAATAGGTGCTGGTGTCGCACACTCCCCTTCAAGTGATGGCGTGCAGTTTCGCCTAAGCGTGCCACTGCCTGTAACGACTAAAAATATGCACTTAAAACGCAAGTTTTTAGCCCTACATAGCGGTGCATTGAGAGAAAACGAAATCACAAAAACAAACCTATCCCTAAACTTAGAATCCTACTATGAACAATTAGGGAACAAAAAAAGCTATATCGAGCTACAAAAAGAAAATATACAAAACAAAAAAGAGCTAGTAGAAATGGGCAAAATCGCGTATGAAGCCCAAAAAATAAGCCTTTTTGAATACCTAACCTACCAAAACGCATATATGGATAGCCTTATCACTCTAGCAAATGCTAAGCTAGAATACATAGCTATCCAATCCCTCCTAGAAGAGACGCTAGGGGAAATGCTAGACAACGATACAAAATAAAAAGCAAATAGCTAAACGAACATAAGGAGTAATGATGAAGCAAGATTTTAAGACATTATTTGACAAAGTAGAGAAACTAAAATCAAACATAAAAACACAGCTTCCAAAACAGCTAGAAAACAAATTTTGGCTAAAGCAAGCATTGCTAGGCATAGTGATTTTGCTAGCAGTAGTGCTTTTAATCGTGTTTATCATCACAAGCAATCGCGCTAATAATCCTAGCGATGAAGTAGCAAGCCAACATATCCAACAAAATGCCCAAATAGATTCTAATAATAACGAATCTAGCGCACAAGAAATGCCACAAAGCCACTATGAAAATGGCTTTGACGCAAATGTTAATGCTAATTTTGATGCAAATGTGGATTCTCTACAAAACCAACCAAAGCAAGATAGTAGCCAAGATTTTATATCGCAAGATTTTCCACAACATAACCAGCCCTCTTTAATCCCACAAGCCCTCCAAAGCCCCACACAAAATCTAGCCCAAAATCCAAGTCAAAATCTACCAACTACGCAAAATGCCTCTACGCAAAAACATTATGCCCAAAACCTCCCCACTGCAAACGAGTTGCAACAGCAAAACGCTAAATATAACGAAGTCAAAATAACCCCCTCTCAAGCGCAAGGTTTAGGCATAAAAGACATTCCTATCCAAAATCCAAGCATTACTCGTGGCGTGCCTTTTAACGCACTGATTGATTTTGATGACAAAGAATCCGCTACGCAAAGCTCTACTTTTGATGTCGTGGTGGTGGCGATTTATAGGCGTGAGGGGGAGGCAATCAATGAGGGCGATGAGATTTGTGAGATAAATTCTAATGAGCTAAATAACTCATATTTTGAGCTAGAAAACGCACGCAATCGCTACCGCGTAGCCCAAGAAGTCGCCCAAAAAGACAAAGGGCTATATGAATCAGGCGTGATTTCACAAAGAGAATACCAAACAAGCTACCTAGCAAGCCGTGAGCTGTTTTTGAAATTTAGTCAGCTAGAAAACTCATTTAAACTATTTGGTATCGATCCTAAGCGACCAAAGGGCAAAAGCGGATTTCGCGTAGTGGCTAGCTCTAGTGGGATTTTGTCTGTCGCGCCAAAAACCACAGGAGAAAAAATCCCCGCTTTTACCCCCTATGTGAGAATCTCAAAAAGCAATGATTTGCTAGCGCGAATCAAAATCCCCGCCTCCATCTCAGACTATGTAGTCCCGGGCTCAAAAGTATATAGCGAGCAGGGGCAATATGTAGGCGATATATCCACCGTTTCAGTCGTCCTAGATAAGACAAACAATTCTATAACCGCCATTGCAAGACTACAAAAAGGCGTGTTTCGCGTAGGCGAAGTCGCAGATATTTACATAGAGGGCAAACAGCCAAAAGGCACTTTTGCCCTCCCCTCCGATGCGATTATCAAAAATGGCAAAGATGATTTGGTTTTCATCAAAACAAAAGAGGGCTATATGCCTCGCGTGGTAAAAATCGTAGAAAAGCGAAGCAAATCCTTTGTCATTGATTCTAGTGGATTAAGAGGCAATGAGCAAGTCGCATCAGGTGCGCTAATCGCCCTAAAAGGAATCATCAACAATGTAGGCGAGGTAAGCCAATAATGCTAGCAAAAATCATAGAATTTTCCCTTATCCAGCGAATCATTATCCTTATACTAGGCTTTGGGCTACTTGTATTTGGTGGGTATAGCTTTATAAGCATTCCTATTGATGCGTTTCCAGATGTATCCTCTACGCAGGTAAGAATCTCTGTCAAAGCCCCGGGTATGGCACCTGAAGAAGTAGAAAATCGTGTCGTGCGCCCCTTAGAGCTAGAGCTACAAGGGCTTCCTAGCCAAAAGATACTGCGTTCAACGACTAAATACGCCATAGCTAATATCGTGCTAGATTTTGATGATAGCCTAGATATTTATCTAGCGAGGCAAATGACAAATGAACGACTAGCAAACGCGCTAGATAGCTTGCCAGATGGCGTAGAAGTGCGATTAACACCTATCGTAACGCCACTTTCAGATATGTTTATGTTTACTATTGAGGGTAATATCAGCGATATGGAAAAGCGCATATTACTAGATTTTACCATTCGCCCAGAAGTGCGCAAAATCAAAGGCGTAGCCGATGTAAATTCTCTAGGTGGCTTTGCAAAAGCCTTTGTAGTGATGCCAGATTTTAACGATATGGCGCGACTTGGTATCACTATAACCGAGCTAGAAGATGCCCTAAAAGCAAGCCTCAAAAATGACGGAGCAGGGCGCGTAGATAGAGATGGGGAAGTCTATCTAGTCAAAGTCCAAAACGCAGCCCTAAGCCCGCAAGAAATCGCCGAGATTGCTATACAAACAAAATTTGGCTTTGTGCGCATAGGGGATTTTGCCACCGTGCAGACAGATTCGCTAACTAGGCTTGGCTTTGTAACCAAAGACGGCATAGGCGAAACCACGCAAGGAATGGTGCTATCTCTAAAAGGTGCAAATTCTCGCGATACTATCGTAGAGATTTACAAAAAATTTGAAGAGCTAAAGCCACTTTTGCCAGAGGGAGTAAGCCTAAATGTCTTTTATGATAGAAGCGATTTGACGCAAAAAGCGGTAAATAATGTAACAAAAGTGCTGATTGAAGCCATTGTGCTAATTATCATTTTGCTCTTTTTGTTTTTGGGGGATTTGCGTGCAGCAATCGCGGTGAGTGTGATTTTGCCCTGCGCGCTTAGCGTGGCTTTTATCTGTATGAATCTAAGCGGAATGAGCGCAAATCTAATGAGTTTAGGAGGGCTAGCTATTGCGATTGGGATTTTGGTAGATTCTGCGGTGGTGATGGTAGAAAACGCCTTTGAAAAGCTAAGTAGCAACACCACCACGACTAAACTACACGCGATGTATCGCTCTTGCAAAGAAATCTCTGTTTCTGTGGTTAGCGGGATTATCATCATCATCGTATTTTTTGTGCCGATTCTCACATTGGAGGGCATCGAGGGGAAAATGTTTGGTCCGCTTGGCAAAAGTATCGTTTTCGCGCTTTTAGGCTCGCTTATTTTGTCTATCACCGTGATTCCCGTCATCGCCTCTATCGTCCTAAAAAGCAAAGATGAGCATAAAGAAACTTGGCTAATGCGACATATCAATAAAATCTATGAGCCAGCCTTAAATTTTTGCCTAGCAAAATCTAAACTTGTCATTTCAAGCGCACTTGTATTTTTGGTGCTATCTTTAAGTCTTTTTCCTTTCATTGGGAGGGCGTTTATGCCGACATTAGATGAGGGCGACATCGTGCTTATGGTAGAGACTACGCCATCTATTTCTATCCCACAATCACGCGATTTAATCCTCCGCATAGAAAAAGCTATCAAAGAATCTGTCCCAGAGATAAAAACCATTGTCGCACGCACAGGGACTGATGAGTTAGGGCTTGATTTAGGCGGGATAAATCAAACCGATGTATTTATGTCATTTATCCCAAAAGAGCAATGGCAAGTCAAAACCAAAGATGAGCTTATCAAAAAAATCGCCGCTTCACTAGAATCTTTTGTTGGCATTAGCTTTACTTTTACCCAGCCTATTGATATGCGTATCAGTGAAATGCTTACGGGTGTGCGCGGGGATTTGGCTATCAAAATCTTTGGCGATGATATTCCTACGCTAAATGCCCTAAGCAATCAAATCAAAGAGATTTTGCAAGGCGTGCGCGGAAGTAGCGAGGTTTTTACCACGCTAAATGAAGGGGTAAATTATCTCTACATTACGCCAGAGAAGCACATTATGAGCAATGTCGGCGTAAGCATTGATGAGTTTTCCAAATTTATGAAAAGCTCTTTAGATGGGATTTTGGTTTCTTATATCCCTATGGGTGTGGCTAGGATTCCCGTGCTTATCCGCCAAGAGCCAGAAATCGCTAGCGATATGACAAAGCTAGAAGCATTAGAAATGTTTTCATCAAAAGGCTATGTAGTCCCCGTAAGCTCAATCGCAGAGATAAAAGAAGTCGATGGTCCTGTAACCATCGTGCGTGAAAACAATCGCCGTATGAGTGTGGTGAGAAGCAATGTAGAAAATAGGGATTTGGGAGGGTTTGTCGATGAGGCTAGGGCAAAAATCGCCTCTCAAGTGAAATTGCCAGAAAACTACTTTATCACTTATGGTGGGCAGTTTGAAAACCAACAAAGGGCAAATGCTAGATTTGCTGTGGTGATTCCCATTAGTATCGTGGTAATCTTTTTTATCTTATTTTTTACCTTTAAAAGCGTGCCTTTGGCATTGATGATTTTGCTAAATATCCCTTTTGCTATCACAGGTGGGCTTATCTCGCTATTTGCATCAGGGGAGTATTTTTCAGTGCCAGCGAGTATCGGCTTTATCACGCTTTTTGGGATAGCAGTGCTAAATGGCGTGGTGATGATAGGGTATTTCAAAGAGCTAATCCATCAAGGATATAGTGTCGATGAAGCCGTAGTGCGCGGGGCAAAAAGGCGACTTCGCCCCATACTTATGACGGCATTTATCGCAGCATTTGGGCTTATCCCTATGCTTTTGTCAAGCGGAGTGGGTAGCGAGGTGCAAAAACCGCTTGCCATTGTCGTGCTAGGCGGGCTTGTAACCTCTAGTGCTTTGACACTGCTACTTTTGCCTGCTATGTTTAGAATCGTGGCAAAAAAAGTCCAAATCAAGTAAAATCCAAAAGGGGCTAAAATGTGCTTGCTTGAAATCTATGCAGAAGTGCGACTAAAAGATGATATTGTGGATATGCTTTTGGAGCGTAGATTAAATGATTTTTTTTATTTCGTATGTGATAAATACGCTTCGCGCACGCTTTTGCAGACTTCACGCGAGCAAGTAAGCGGGAGAAAAGAATATGGGGTGTTTAGGGTTTTTGTGGATTATGATAGCGCAGATGAGCTATCTCGCGCAATGTATAAAGAATATCAGCGAGAGGGCGTGCGGTGCTATTTGATGGACAATATCAAAGAAATGCCATAATGGTGTTTATAGCAAGTGGCACAAACGCGCAAAAACAAGCCAGAATCTAGCTAAAATCTAAGCAAAATCCAATAAAGCAAAATCATAAAAAGTAGGAAATAAGTATGGGCGTAAATGAAGATATGTTTATAGTCGTTGTGATACTAGCAGTGGCGTTTTTGATAGGTGCGAAATATTTTAGCAAGTAGCTAGTCTAAGCACTAGTCTTAGTGGCTTTATGATAGCAAAATCCAAAAATACACCCAAAAATACATTTTGTCGATAAAAATGCTATATGTTAAATTTGTTTAGTAGATTTTGTTGTTGATTTTTAGGCTAGATTCTATATGTTTGCTTCCTACCTGCGACAAACTTAAACTATTTTACTTTTTTTTGCCTTTGTGGATTTTGTAGATTCTCTTAGGGCAGGTTTTTTAGTGGGGGTAGGTTTTGCATTGGGTTTTGTCGCAGATTTTGCGCTAGATTTTGGGTTTGTTTGTTTGACTTTTGGGAGATTTACTTTTGGGGATTTTGTTTGTGTATTTGTGGCTTTGCTAGATTGTTTAGATTTTGCATTTTTTTGTTGTGTGGCGTTTTTTTGGGTAGGGTTTAGGCTACTTGCTCGTGGATTTGTTTTTGAAGTGTTGCGCGTATTTTTTGTTTTTAGCTTTTGATACCTACTAGATTGTCTTGTGCTAGAAGTTGCAGGATTTTGATTGTCAAATCCTTTTCCAAGCTCATAGCCTATAAGCACTCCTGCTTTTAAGAGGTAGGATTTATCTAGCAAGGTTTTATCGACAAATACCGCTCCTATATCAGCATTTATGTAAAACTTACTTCCTATGCCCTGCTTAAACACAAAGCTAGCAGAATACATTTGATTATTAAAAAATGTCGCATTTGTATAGCTTGCATTATCGCCTAGATTGACATTGATAGATTTTAGAGAGTTAAATGCACCTCCTGCGCTTCCTCGAAGCAAAAGGCTTGTTTTTTTGATTTTTAGTCCTGTGTCTAGGGCGATATTGCCAAATACTAGATGATTAGTAGGGATATACTTTCCTTTTAGTGTAGTGGCATAGTAGGCATTTACACTAGGATTTAGCACAAAAAATACATTGCCACTACCACCTATCGCAAAATCAAACTCTTTTAATAATCCTATACCTGCAATGATAGAATGTGTAGCAAACTTTGTAGCTAATGCCTTGCCAAAATCAACATAACTATAATAAAGCGCGCTTCGCAAATAAAATCTATTTGCAACTCTTAGTTTAGATTTTGCTCCTATATCAAAGCCATTATTTGAGTTTTGATTATAGTAGCGGAAAAATCCTCCGTTGTTAAACGCACCCATTGAAAACTGATGAGATAAACCATAATCATAGCTCATATATGTCCCATCATAATTGTTTAGTATGTTGTAAAGAATCATTGTGTTTGTGGATTCTCTAACGAGTTGTTCTTTTAAGGCTTTGGGATATTCTATGGCTGCGTTTTGGATTTGTGCGGGCGTGGCATTAGGACGGATATTGACACTGCCTCCTGTGTTGCCATTATTTGAGCCACTCATAGAGGGATTGCCAGCTTTGTTGATAGTTTGTCCATTTGGTAGGGTTACAGATACGCCACCTGTGCCATCTTGATTTATTAGGTTAAACCCCGCATCTAGCCTAACTCCTAGCGGGTTTGCTAGATTAGAGGTTACATTTGTGATAGTTAGACTACCAGAGACGGTGCGTAGCAAGGATAAAATTAGAGCCGCCCCATTGCTAGTGCCTCCGTTTCTAGCGATGATAAGGTTGCTAATCGTATTGTTGCTACCTTGCGGGAAAGATAGCAAAAGTGAGCAATCTGCGTTTGGCTCTTGGGCGATTGTGAGGGAATCTGCATTCATACTTTGATTTAGCGTTAGCCAGCCTGTGCCTGTGATGATGCAATGCCCTGTGTTGTTTGCGCCCGTGCAGGTTAGCCGTGGCGTGCCACACGCTGCATTTGCTAGAGAGAAAAACCCGCTTAAAATTGCGCTTGCTAAAAATATATAAAAGATTTTCATTTTATCGCTTTTTTATTGTTGTTTTGATAGGCAGGGATTATCGCTAAATAATCGTGCTAAAAATCATAAAAATGCGATTATATCTAAAATACTCGATTTCAATGTAGTTTTTGCGTTTTTGATTGGATTTGATTATGTTGCTATCTTTTTTACGCGCAAGCTAGAATCTAATCTTAATGCTTTTTGCCTATTTTATCTTAAGTTTTTATCTTTTATGGCATTACTATCTTTTATCATTATAGATTCTATTTTGGCAACTTATAAGAATTACACGCATTTTTGTTAAAATATTTACTTTCACATTTTACAATTCGCCACCAAATCGCCTCATAAGTTACTCCAAATATTAAAAAGGTAAATAAATGCAAAGCAATAAAATACGATTTTTTTCGCTAATTTTAGCAAAAATAAATTTACATAAAATCGCTTTGATTTTGGTATTTTTCTCAAGCATAAGTGTTATAAATGCTAATGCTAAAACAAATGTAGATTCTATGAATGCTACTACTGCCACTATTGGGGGGGGGGGGGGATAAATGAAACCCAAGATAACATCACTTTTGATACCATTGATGTATCTGCTAATAAAATCGCTCCCAGCAATAAGCCGTTTTTAGAATCTAAGGCTAGTAGCCAAGCATACATAAATAGCACGCAAAGCATTGATTCTGTCGTGCGCTCTATGGCAGGGACATATACAAACACTGACCAATCACAAGGCACGGTATCGGTAAATATTCGTGGCACAACAGGATTTGGACGGGTAAATACCAGCATCGATGGCGTCTCTCAAACTTTTTTTGGCACTTCGAGTGATAATGCGAGCGTGCATTATGGCGAGAATGGCACAAGCACAAGTTCATTTGGTGCGCCCATAGATTCTAGTTTTTTGATTAGCGTTGATGTTTCGCGTGGTAGTGTGGGCGGGGCTAGCGGTGGTAATTCGCTAATGGGTAGTGCAAATTTTAAAACCATAGGCATAGAAGATGTAGCCGATGAGAAGCACACATATCGCAATATAGCCGTTGGTGCGTTAAGCAAAATATCCTATGGTAGCAATGGCGTAGGACCAAGCATAATGATTGCAGGTGGGCTTAAAACCAAAAAACAATCTAATAATTTTGGTTTTTTACTAGGATATAGTTTTAAAAAAATCACGCAGAATTATCGCATCGGCGGTGGAGGCAAAATAGGCGATCAAAATAACGATTTAGATGGTGATGGCGAGATGGACAATCTAACACCATTTAATCCAAGCACCCTTACTCAAATGCCTCAAGGGATTTTGCTAAAATCAAGCTATGAGCCAAACCAAAATCATAAAATCCTATTTTCTTATCGCAAATATCTTAATTCATTAGCAGGTAGAAATATAGATAATGATAGCTACCAGCTAGACTACGCATATACGCCACATAGCCCTTATGTCAATTTTTCAGTGCTTGTTGCGTATAATTATGGCAGGCAAAAATATAATCCCAATGCAAGTTTTAATTCTCAAAGTGCCATTGCGGGCAAGACTTCTAAAAATAGTGCTATCACACTCCAAGCCCAAAATACCTTAGAGTTTGCATTTAGCCAAAATCTACATTATTCATTAACGCTCGGCATAAATGACTTAATCAATCAATATTCTCATAATTTAACCCTAAGCGATTATGCAGGCGCAGAATCTATCCCATTTCAGCCTAAGGGCTTGCAAAATCTATTTACCGTGTATGCGGATAATAATCTAAGTTATAAAATCTTTGGGATAGATTTTAACTTAAGTGGGCTAAGATGGGATTTGATAGGGCATAGAGGGGCTTGTGATGAGGTAAATATCACTTGTTTTCCAAAGAATGCTAGCACGATTAAAAAAGGTGGATTTAATCTTAACGCTAGTGGCACTGTAAGTGCAAAAATCCACGATTATTTTATGCCATTTATAAGCGTGTCTGCTAGCTCTCGCGCACCAAATGTCCAAGAGATGTTTTTTTCAAATAACGCAGGCAATGCGGTAAATCCATTTTTAAAACCAGAAAAAGCTATGACTTATCAAGGTGGCTTTAATGGCTTCAAAGAGGGGGTAATTTTTAAAAAACAAAATCTAAAAGATAGCTTAGGATACAAGATTTTAGGTTATTACACGCGGGTAAAAGACTATATTTATAGCGAGGCTTTTTTCACAACGGATAATATGATAATGTTTGTAAATTCTACGGAATTAGCGACATTTTATGGTTTTGAGCTAGAGACAAAATATGACAGCAAGTATTTTTTTACTCGCATAAGTTATTCGTGGCAAAAATCTAGCCAGCCCGTTAGCTACACGAGTATGGGGGAGTTTCAAGGTTTTGGATATTCGCGTTATAGCGTATTGCCGATAGATTATGCTACCATTGATTTTGGGGCTAAATTTTTTAATCAAACATTTATCATTGGTAGCATTGTCAAATACACAGGCAAAGCAAGGCGTGTATTGCCAGATAGCACAAGCCATAGTGATTTAGTCGGGCAAGAGGGCAACCAAACCTACACTGCGCCACCATTGCAAGATTTGCCAAAAATCCCTACCATTTGGGATTTATATATGACTTATGCACCTTTGCCCTACATTAGCCTAAAATTTGAAATCCAAAACTTGCTAGATAAAAACTACCTAGATGCGCTAAATGCGTATAATTCAAGCGGACAATACGGATATAATGCTAATGGCGATACGATTTATTTGTTTAATAATTCTGCGCGAGGTAGGACATTTCTTGCAAGCGTTCAGCTTAAATTTTAAGTCAAAAATCTAGCCAAATAATAGCGGACAAAAGCAGAGTAAAAAATGTCAAAACATAAAGCAATTTTAGGAAACTTTGTAGGCTTTTTATTATCATCTAGCGCACATATTGGCTTGTTTGCGCTATTTTTGCTAAACGAAGCTAGGCAAACTCGCTTGATTGAGAGTGGGACTGATGCGCCATTAGCCCAAAATAACACTTCTATAACAATGTTTTATACACTGCCCATTGGTAAATTTCAAGAAGTATCTATCAATGCGACAAAATCGGTAGATTCTATCAAGACAAAAAAACCAAAATCCGACCAAAATATCCTAACAACCTCCCATCTAAAAAGTCATAAAGAGATTCCAAAAAATGATAAAAATAACAAAGAAAATACGCATAATGACACCAAAGCAAGTGCGCAATCTACCCTATCACAAGATTTGACTAACGCTACGCAAAAAGATTCTTATGCTAGCGCACCAAATGAAGCACAAAATAGCACAGTAACCACCACTGCTATGGGGGCTAATTCTAATGATAAAGCAAGCTATCAAGGTTTGCTAGCAGCCCATATCAATCGCTTTAAGCAATATCCTAGCTTAGCCCTTGCAAGAGGGCAGGAGGGTATTATCGTAGTAAGCATACAAATCGATGAAAATGGCTTTGTGCTATCAAAAGCAATAAAGCAAAAATGTGCTTTTGATTCGCTAAATAGCGAAGTTTTAGCCCTCATAGATAGGGCAAATCCGCTTCCTAAACCTCCAAAAGAAATGCTTAAAGGCAATACATTGACTTTTTCTCTCCCGCTTGCATATTCGCTTAAAGATTACAAAAAATAGGCATAATACGCGAAAAATTATCATAATTAAGGAGTAGTAATGTATAAGCTATATAAAGCAAAACAAACCCATCAAAAAATACCAACCTGTCAAAAAAAACCATTTTGCCAAAAAATACCGCTATATGTTGTCGCAAGTCTTTTTTGTCTATGTGTTTTGTCGCAAGGCTGTCATAAAGGATTTGCCAACAATGCCTCTAATGCGAACCGCATAATCTCGCCTTGCAATATAGAATTTAACACGCAAAATACCCCGCAAAATCCATCGCAACATTTAGCTAATCAAAAAGATTTTGCTAGCCCACAAGATTTGATAAAAAACATAGAATCAAATTTTGCAAACTTACGCGTTTCTATCATCTCTACGCAAAATCCAAATGAGCATCTTTTATTTGCAGATTTTATAAACACTATTTCAAAAACAGACATACTCCTGCTAGGCGAAAAGCACGATGAAAAATCCCACCACAAAGCCCAACTACTGATTATTCAAGCATTAGAGGCGAGTTTTTTGTCTCAAAATGAGCTAGCACAAAATCCAAAATGTGATAAGCGCGTATCTATCGTGCTAGAAATGCTAGGAAGTGATTCTGCTAAACATATAGATGAGGCAAGCAATCAAAAAGACAAAATCCAAAAAGAACATCTAAAAACCGCTCTTGGCTGGGGGAAGTGGGACTATAAGCAATATAAAGAGATTTTAGAGTATGTGTTTTATTCGCGCAGTTTTGAGATAATAGCTGGCAACTTATCTAGAGAGGAAATAAGCACGATTTACAAAGGAGCGCAAGAGCTAAGGGGCAATCTATCCACCACCAAAGACGCAAAAGAAAAAATTAGCAAAATCATCGCAAAATCTCACAAAACAAATGATGAAAGCCTACTAAAAAAGCTCACAGAAATCCAACAATATAAAGATAGGCGAATGGCAGATAAACTCTTTCACTCGCCACATTTTGCTATTTTGCTAGCGGGTAATTACCATATCGCAAACACATTTGGGATTCCGCTTCATATTGCAGATTTTAAGGCGTCTAATGAAACAAACCCGCAAAATACGCTAGGAGCAAAAAAAGTAATAAGCGTGGGAATGCAAAAAGAAAGACACCTAAAATCTAAAAAGCATAGGCAAAATATCCTAAGCCATTATGATTATATTTTAGTGTTTAGATAGATTTTGTGTTTATGTGCCTTTTGCTTAGGCATTTTTGGCACTATACGCGCTATCAAGCACGAGGAGTTTTTCTAATAGCTCTGCTTGTGGCTCGCCATTTTTTTGGGATTTTGCATATAGCTTTTGGGCTATGTTTTGATATGCGATTTGCAATGAGATTTCGCTCTGTTTTGCTTCATTTTCTAAATCTTTTGTGTATGTATCAAGTAGCTCTTTAGAATCTATACTAGATTTTGCTTTCTTGTTTGGTGCTTGACTTTTGTCATTTTTATTTGACTCTTTTTCCTCTTTTGTATTCCCAAAGCGCAATTCAAAGCTCTCATATAGCTCGTTAAACTCGGCATTTTCTAGCTGCAAAAACGCTGCAATATCTAAAATCACATCTTGTTCTTTTTCGCTTAATTCTTTGTCGCTCCACGCTAGCATTAGCGCAAATCCCACAAAATGTAGCCTTTTTTTATACTCGCCATAAGTATTGTCTAAAAATACTTGTGCGAGGGCAGAGATCGGCTTTTCATCTTGGGGGAAATCTATTTGTATAGAATCGCCCTCTTTTGAATCGCTAGTAACGATAGTAACACTAAAATCTAGCGACTTATTAGAATCTAAAGAATCTTGCGCTGTATTTTTTTGGCTAGATTCTAGCGTGCTAAAATCTACACCTTTTATCATATTTCTTAGCATATTTTCTTGGGAATCTTGCAAATTTAGCTGTTTGATAAAATTATTGATAAGGATAGTTTGCAAAAGGCTAGGTGATTTTGCACTTGGGTTGATACCTGCTTGCAAAAGGGTATTTAGCATACCGATACTAGCACCTGCATACGAGTTTGCTAGCTTGTCTTTTGGTGTGGGGAGGGAGTAGGGATTGTCTTTTGGGGGTTCGTATTCTTGCGCTTCTTTTGGTTTTGTGGTGGGTTTATGTGGATTTTTTAGGTATTCTTCAAGAGTATTGTAGAGGTAGTATATCACCACTCCAGCGATTATCAGTAGCAAAAAACTCATCATTTCTGTTCCTTTAGTTGTTGTTTTTGGATTTTGTGGGATTTGATTGGCATTTAGCTTTAGCGTATTTTCCTTTAAATCTAAAATCCTCTGTTGCTTTTGACTCTTTCTTTTAGCTCTTTTTTCTCTTGTTCTTCTCGCTCAAATTTTTCTTTTTTTAGTCGCGCTTTTTCCTCTTGCTGTTTGCGTGCTATGGCTAGCTTTTGTTCTTTTTTCTCGCGGAGTTTTTGGATATATTCCTCCCGTTTTTCAGGGGATTGAAACTTCACAGGATTCATCATCAGCACCGCTAGCACAAAGATAAAAAGCGTAACGGTTACATCGCCAGAATTTGGTGCTATCCAATTCCAACAAGCCGCGATAAATGATGCGATAAAGATTTTGATAAAAAGCTTCATTTTGCACTTTCCTTGACTGCGCTTTTGTGTGTTTTGTGGGTTATAAAACTTTAGCAAATCACGCTATGTCAAAAGGCGTAAAGCAAGGCTAGGCAAAAACATAGCATTTGTGCTATCTATATCGCGATTGTATGCTTTGGCACTTTGACGCACTTTTGTATCAAATATATAACATTGCTCTACGCTATCTACAAGCAACGCATCAGCCCCCAAATCGATTCCAAAAAATCGTATTCTAGCAGATTCTTCTAAATAAGAATGGCACTGCATATCTAGGACATCTAAATGCGAAAAATCCTGCGAGATAATATCTAGCAAATCTATCTTAGTGGCACTTTTTGCATTTAGCGTATTTATGGTGTGCGTTAGCTTTGTCAAATAGCTAGTGTTGCCTAGCCTAGATTCTAGCGTAGAGGTGGCATTTGGCGTGTATGCAACCATATTAAGCGTTTTTGGCAAGTTATTTTTTTTCGCATTTGTGTCAAAATCTAAGCTATCTAAATGCCCCTCTAGCAAATCCCCGATATATGCGATAGGTTCTTGCTTTAGCCACGCTTGCAATGCGTCTTTGTTTTCGTGTTGATTGATTAGATTTTGCACCTCAAACAAAGACTTGGCAAGTTTTTGTGTATCAAGCATTTTTTCGCTTTTTGTGTCGCTAGTTTTTGCATTTTTTAGCGCGTATAGTATAAGGTTCATCTCAAGGGCAAACTTTGCCTCACAAAAACTCGCATAATCCCCAAATAAAAGCGTATGTCCTTTTGCC
The DNA here is from genome assembly GCF_053654515.1 of Helicobacter sp. T3_23-1059. NCBI lineage: Bacteria > Pseudomonadati > Campylobacterota > Epsilonproteobacteria > Campylobacterales > Helicobacteraceae > Helicobacter > Helicobacter sp. T3_23-1059. The sequence goes on from NZ_JBSIUV010000009.1 coordinate 25,968, forward strand.
ATTGCTTGCAGGACATTGCAGACCGTGCGCTCTATAAACAAATGCAAATCATAAATCCTTGCAAAATGCCCACCATTATACACAAAAGAAACGCCATCTTTTTTGCTAAGCGGGATAGATAGCCTCTCACATAGCTTTTCACAAGAGGCGATAAGCTGGCTAGATTGCTTTGTATAGCGCGTGTGGTAGCCATCAAAAAGCATATATTTTATCTCTTTTTTATCCACATTTTTAGATTCTAGCAAGACACTAGAATCTAAAAAATCTATAAAATCTTTTTGATGATTTATGTAGTTTTTGCTTGTTTTGATTAGATTTTGAAGCATTGGAGCGTAAGATTTTTGCGATAAAAGCGCGCTTATTAGCCATTCTATATCCATATCGATTTGTGGATTTTGCTTGTAGAGTAGATTTTGGATACTTGAGTAGTTAAGCACGCCATTTTCTTTATCGCTGATTGTTTCTAGGATTTTGCCTAAATGCTCTTTATGATTTTTTGCGACATAATGCGTAAAAAGCAAAAATCCATCGCCTATGTATTTATCCCCGCGCTCATTTATCGCATTTAGCGGCAAAAACTCATAGATTTTGTCTTTTTCCTCATCGCTTAAAAAACACCATTTGCTTAAAATCTCATCATAGCAAGATTTCATCGCTTCTACATCAAGTCGCAAGTCCTTTCCCACAAAGCGCGTGCATAATGGCTCTATGCGCCACTCTAGCCCAAATCGCTCCAAAAGCTCGCCTATTTTTTCATCACCTAGCAGGGCTATGCCATTGATTTTTAGGGCGATATTTGGGGAGGTTTTTTTAGAGTCATTTGCTAGATTGTCAAAGATTTTGCCACCTTTTGGCAAGTGTTGATACACAGCGATATTGTGCGCGCTAGAGATAAAATCTAGCATTTCACTTAGATTTTGATTGGTTGATATTTGCCCCACACTTGGCTTTGCTTTTGTGCAAGTAATCTCGCATTTTTTAAAATAAAATTCATAATCCACTCTTGCATCAAAGCAAAAAATCTCTGCCCTCAAAGTGCCTATCGCAAATGTATCTAACGCCTTTGTGCTTTGTATTATGCTCATATTTTATTCCTTTTTCTAGCATTTTTGCCCTCTTAGATTTTAGTTTATAAAATCCCACACCAAAATCTAAGCTAAGATTTTAAAATGCAAAATCTAAATAACGCCTAAAAAAAATCATTTTACCAAAAAACACTAAATCGTTGCTATTTTGAAATCATTGCTACTTTTGGGCTAGCCACCTCTAAAACCTCATCTAGGGCTTCTAGCACCTTGCTTATATACTGCTTTTCTAGGGTTTGATTTTGGCATAGTGTAGCTAGATTTTGCTCTAAGACAATATAGCTAGCTTTTGTGTAGCTAGCGTTTATGTGTCCCCCCCCCCCCTAGTAACCAACGATTCATATCTCTTTTGCCATATAAAGCGATAGTAGGAATCCCTACATTTGCGGCTAGATGGGCAGTCCCTGTGCTAGGGCTTATAAGGCAAGTGGCGCGGGATAAAAGCTCTACTATGTTAAAAATATCATCATTATTTGGGAAAATCACTAGATTTTCTAGCGTTGTGTGTTTTTCATATTCAGCTTTAGCCTGCAAAAAATCGTGATGGACTTTGGGATAAGTCGCCACTAAGGCTATAGAGTTTTTATATTTATTGCAAATTGAAGCAATAATGTCAAAAAACCCATTTATGCTTAGGCTAGAATCCCCGCTTACACTAAAAGGATTTATCATCACTAGGTGCTTTTTATTGTTTTGATTAGCTAGATTTTGCTTTGATAAGATTTGTGGGGTAGATTTTGCTAAAAACTCGTTTATATATTGTTTGTGAGTAGGATTTGTGCGAAGTCTCATAGCAGAGGAGCTAAAATCTAGGCTAGAGATTTTTTCATCATAGATTTTAGGATTTATAAGCCGCACAAACAGACACAAAATCTCTTCAAATGATTTTGTTTGATAGCTTTTGATAGCATACACAGGCAAAGTCTTGCACTTTAGGGAAAAAAGACTATCAAACTTTAGAGCGCAAAAGATTTTTTTGGCATTTGTGGCTTTTGCTAGCTTGATATTTCGCGCTCTAGGAGAGCCTATGATTAGATAATCTAAGCTATGCTCGTTAAACTCATTTATTAGATTTTGCTCTTGCTTTTTGTATTGCGCGCTCTCTTGGGTGGTTTTTTGGTATTTTTTCTCACAAATATGTGGATTTTTGTCCTCATATTCATTTAGTATGTAGCCTTGTTTGATATTTGGCAAAATGACTATTTCATCGATAAAACTAAAATCTTTGCATAGATTTTGCGCGATTTTTGCGCCAAATAGCACGCATTTTGCACCAAAAATCTCTTTTGCCACAAACAAAGCCTTGCTAGAAATGATTGTATCGCCTATGCCCTCCCCTATGCAGATAAGCCCTACTTTTATGTCTTTGTGTTGCTTTGACATAGCTGTTAGATTTTGCTATTTTTTTAGCGAGGATTTTAGGCTTTTTAGTAGCTCTAGATTTTCATCACTAGAGATAATCGCTTTTAGCGAGTCTAGCTCATCGCTATTTAGCTCTTTTATGTCGGCTAGCTGTTCTTCTGCTTGGAGTTTTTCTTGTGAAAAAACCTGCTTAGCATCAAGCCTCATAAATGCCACGACTTCCATATCTTGCGTGTTGTTTGTGGTGATTTGATAGATTCCGCGAATCTCTACGCTGACTTTGCTTACTACATTATCACTGCCAAATCCCGCCGCAAAATGCACATATCCGTCATTTTGCAATGGGTGCAAACCATCGCTAAAGATTTCCAAACTCTCAAATGTATCATACGCAATAGCAAATTTTACCCCAGAGCCAAAGCCTTTTAGCACTTCCTCGCTTAATGGTGGCTCAAAGCTAACCCTCTCCATATCACACACGATAGAAAAAAACTGCCCCTTTTGCTTAAAAAACTCTATAAGCCTTGCGCAAAAGGCATTATAGATTCCATTAAATTCCGCAGTAGAATTCATTTTGTGCCTTTTTGCTTGCTAGATTTTGCTTTTTTGCTAGATAATTTTTGTGCGGATTTGCTTGTTTTGTCTATTTTTGCTTTATTTGATTTTGCGCTTTTGTTTGATTTTTTGCGGACATTTACTAGCGAGTATTCGGCATTTTTAGGGACTTTTATGCCTTGCTCTTTGCATAGGGTGTAAAACTCCCAAATAAGATTTTGCACTTCTTTTATGCCGATGTCCCAAAACGCGCTAGATTCTATATCAAAGCCAAAATCCCCTACTAGCTCGCTAGGGCTTTTGCTCCCGCCTGCGGACAAAAAGCGTGTGTAGATTTCGATGAAATTTTTGCATTTCCCGCTTTTATATAGCCCAAAAAGAGCTAGCACAAGTAATTGCCCATAGCTGTAAGCATAGCAATAAAATGGCGAGTGGATAAAATGAGGGATATAGCTCCACCACCGCGCATAATTTTGACTTAGGCTTAGGCTTTTGCCAAACATTTTTGCATTTTGCTCCTGCCAGATTTTGTCAAAATCCTCCGCCTTTAGCTCGCCATCTTTGCTGTGGATTGCTCGCTCAAAATTTGTCATCACGACTTGACGAAAGAGGGTAGAAAAAATATCCTCTAGCTTGCCTGCGTAGATTTGGAGTAATTCCATATTTGCGTTTTTGTTTTTTAGCTCTTTTTTTAGGTAATCAAAAAATAGCATTTCGCCAAACACAGAGGCAGTCTCTGCGGTGGTAAGCGGTGTGTCGTGGTTTAGCGTGCCGACATTTTTGCTTAGCTCTTGGTGTATCATATGCCCAAACTCGTGCGCTATGGTAAAGGCATCTCGCCTATTTCCCGTCCAATTTAGCAAGACAAAAGGGTGTGCTTTTGGCGTAGCTCCGTGGCTAAATGCCCCGCCTCGCTTGTTTGGAGTGGGGTGGGAGCTAACCCAGCCCTCTTTGATTGCTCTGCGCGTGATTTTGGCAAAATCAGGGCTAAATTTTTCATAGCTTAATATGACTTGATTTAGGGCTTGCGTGTAAGATATGGTGCTAGAAACTGCGCTATTTTGGGTTTTAGATTTTAGCGATTTGGTGCTAGAAGTTTTTGTGCTAGATTCTGCAAAAAGGGGCGCGTATCTATCGTAATCTTTTAGGCTAAAGCCTAAAATGCTAGATTTTAGTGTGTAGTAGCTATGCACAAGATGAAAATTTGCATTTACGCATTTCATCATAGAATCTACGCTTTTTTGGGTGATTTGGTTGCTGATATGGCGGAAACTCTCTTTGTTTGGGTAGTTGCGAAGTCTCGTTTGTATGGCTAAATCTTTGCGCACCATATTTAGTATGTAGGTAAGAAGCTGGGTAGATTCTTGCAAACTTTTACTAAAATCTGCTTGGGCACTCTCTCGCACTTTGCGTTTAGGGCTATGAAGCAGGGCTAGGATTTCTTCTTCGCTTTGTTTTTTTGCACCTATTTTTAGACTAGCTAGATGCTCATCAAAAAGCCTGCTAAACGCGCTAACTCCCACGCTAGAAGTCGCAATCAATGCTTTTTCCGCGCTTAAATCTAGCTTGTGAGATTTTTTGACTAATAGATTTTGGAGATAAAAGGCGTATTTTTTGGATTTAGCGATAAATTTTTTGATTTTAGCAGAATCTATGTCGCAAAACTCTAACTCAAAAAATACCAAATGCTCATAAATTTCGCTAGATTCTAGCTCATATTTGGCATAAAAATCTCCCTTGCTCGTATCCTCTGCAAATACCAAAAACGCATAAGTTAGCACGCGCTCGATCCTCTCTATGAGGGATTCATAATGTGCTAATGCGCTAGCAAAATCCTCTGAAGATAGCTTATGTAGCCTATTTTTGTGCTTTGACTCAAAATCTAATGCGAGCTTTTTAGTCTGCTTGCTAAAGCTAGCTAAATCCTCTTTATGCGCAAAAAGCGCGGATAGATTCCATTTGTGCTTAATATCTTTTTTTAGATTTAGCGTTGGTTTTTTGGTAGAATCTTTTGGGAGTTTGGGTAGCTTTGGAATCCTATAAGTTTGCGCTCTTTGCGTGGCTTTGCTAGGTGTTGGTTTTTTGGTAGATTTGGTTTGTTTGTTGGCATTTTTTGGGCTTTTGGTGGTTTTGTTTGTTTGTTTTGGTTTATTTGTAGTAGGCATACGAAATCCTTGTTTTTAAAAGGTTTTATCACGCATTATTGTAGCAAGCACAAAGCAAATACTTGGTTAAACAACATAGCATAAGTATCAAATCTACCAACTATACGCGACATTTATGCCATATACGCCTTTGCCTGCGATGTCTGTGCTTATTTCAGGTGTGATTAGTAGTTTGCGCGGTTTGTAGCGAGTGGTAAGCCCCCACGCTACGCCCCAGCCTATCGCACTTCCTACAAGCACTTGCCATACAGAATGTTTATGCGCATACACACGCGAAGCATCGGTTAATATCCCTAGCCCAATAAGTGGCAAAGCAGGCTTCCAGCCATAGCGATAAAACACAAATCCAGCCGCACTAAAAGCCCCTCCTGCGTGTCCGCTTGGCATTCCTTTGTAGTCATCACAACAAGGGCGTTTAGCAAAACTTACACTATGTCCATTTTTGTGTGCTAGCTCAAAACTTCGCTTTACCACTTCGATTATGCCCTAAATGGTAAGTGTTTTTGACCGTTACTAACAAGATTTTACAAATAACTAGGCATAGCAAATTTAACTAGGAATTATGGAATTTTTCCGCGCGGTTTTTTGTATAGAAAATATACAAAGCACGAAGATTATCGCATATAAGATACTTGTTGATTTGAAAATATCTTTTTGGATTTTATCTATGCTGATTGCTTTTAGTATTTAGCGCAATATTTGCAAGCATTTGCATATCTTTTTGACTCATTGTTAGCATTTGTGATTCTAGTTTTGTGTCAAGTGTAAAATCTGTATTTAGGTAATGATCAATTTTGCTGTATCCCCCTACTCATAACTATTAAAATGTATCACATCTACCCATTGCTACATTATTTTTGCAATGAAAAAATACTCCTGTTAACACAGCATCCTCCATATCTCACTTCTTACTTGTATTCAGTGAGCGGGAAAGTAGTAGTCAAATCATATTCATTTTTCTCTAACGCCTCCACGATTCTGTCTAACAGGGCTGTGCGTATTATTTCGCCATCGTCGTTGCCATAGTCAAAGTTTTTATTCAATTCGGGATTATTCTCTAGGTATTGTTCAAATGCAACTAGTCCGCTATTCTTCCCTACTGAGTCTCTTACTTTCTTCCATATCAATAGATTAGTGAAATTCCTCTGGAAAGTATCTGAGCGATAGATACCGTAATCTAATGAACTTGGAGCAACCTCACCCCTTATAAAGTATTCAGTTCTGCCTCTCTGTATTGTACCATACACGACACGGAATTTAGTATATTCTATTGTGGGGTATATTTTTTTAATTACATTGCCATCTTCATAACCTGACCTCTTTATTATTTCCTCTACTGACTTGCGAGATAGCTTAATCCCGTAGGCTATCTCAAAGGAACGGATAGAGGCAGCCAACTCGTTTTTAAAACTGTTTATCGCTGATTGAGAAGTAGCGTTTCCAAGCTCTGCTAGTTTGCGCATATAATCTTTTTTATATGGCGCAGCAATCTCGGATGGTGTCTGTAACTTCTTAGGTAGTTTAGGATGGAGTAGTTCGCATTCGAAGTCCTCTTCACCTATTTGTCGCTCAGAGAGGACGATTATCCTATCAGTCGTATCTACGAGGAAAGGGTATTGGACACCTTCTAGTTCGAAAGTATCTTTTGTAACCATAGATATTAAACCTTCGTATCTTCTGTCATCATATGTTCTACCCTCGCCGAACATAGGAAAAGAAGTATAAAAAGTGGTTACCTGTTCTCTACCTTTCTTAGCCGCTAAATCACTGCAGATTCCTGCGAATAAAAATTGTAACGACAAAATCGTCAACAATACTAGTTTATTCATCTTATTTCTCCTCATTTTAAGATTGTTATTGTTCCTAAGGCTTCGTGTTACGCATAAGTGGGACTGCAAAAATCTACATCCTGCGAAAGTTTTGTCAATTCTCTAGCATTTAGAGCTACGCACATTATTGCTAAACACCAATCCACTACCACCATTTGTGCCATTCTCATCCTTGTATGCTTGACACTTATCTTTATTGTCGCGCACAAAGTCTATAAATCGATACACAATGTTAGAATCTTTGGTAATATAACCAAATCTTGCTTGCTTTTGTGGTATTTTTAGCTCTGGTCTTAGTTCGTTAGGAAGCACTAAGCGTGTATTTGGAGCAAAGTAGTAAAACTCACCAAAAATTAGCACTCTATCTGTTTGTGTGTCGTTTTGACAATTCCATTCATCATTATGGTAAGCATTTGGCACTTGTTCATAGCCACCATTGCTATTAGACTTGTAGATATTGTCTCCTTGTTTATTGTTTTCTATGCGTTTTTGTGGATATTGTTGATAATATTCTGCAAAAGAGAGTATATTTTCAAGCTTTGCAAGATAGATTAGTTTTTCCTGCCCCACTTGCGAGCCATCTAGTTCAGACGAGGTGAATCCAGCTATCCATTCGCCCATTTCAGCTACGCTTCTCATAGGTGTTTTACATATTGCAAGCGTTAGGATTCCGCTTGTTGCGTTTGGTGCGCCACCATTATCAGTTATCATTTTATATGAGCGCAAGATAGACTTTTTTGTTTTACTCATTTTTACTCCTTTTTTGTAGTTTTTGCTTCTACAAAATTAAAAAGGCGAGAATACAAAAAAAAAAAAAAACAGAATTTAAACAAATGGCAAAAAATACAAACGCAATTTTATAGCGTGCGAAATTTTTGTTGCGCGAGTGTTTTTAACTATCAGAAAAAAAGAATATCCAATATAATTAGTGGTTTTTTGTTACAAAAATATCACAAGAAAATTTAAATTTTTAGTGTTGCATATTTGTTTATATATTATAGTGTGCGCACAAGTCCTACAAATACATTGTTTAGGGCTTCTATGGATTATAATTTTTGCAAAGCCTGCGCAATGTTACTAATTTATTTGGCTTATTCTTTAAGTTTTTGCACGAAATCATAGTTGCAACATTGCAGTCTTAAAATGTATCAAATCTACCCATTGTTATATTTTTTTCACAAATTTTTGACATTTTTCAAATCATATTAGGTAAAAAAATATATAACTTTTTAAGTATCTTTGAAGTGGCGTTTGGCAAATGCAAAAATCAATGCCTAGCAAAATCTACACTTAAAATTACGATAAATGGGGCAAAATTTAAGCATAGCAAGACGCACCGATACGATACGAAAATCTAAAAATAAGGAGCAACAAATGGCTATCAAAGGTTTTGCGATGATAAAAATAGGACAAGTTGGTTGGATAGAAAAAGATTCTATCACGCCTTGCGGACCGCTAGATGCGATATGTCGTCCGCTAGCGATTGCGCCTTGCACTTCAGATATTCACACAGTGTATGAGGGCGGGATAGGCGAGCGACATAATATGTTTTTAGGACACGAAGCCGTAGGCGAAGTCATCGAAGTAGGCGAGCTAGTCAAAGACTTCAAAGTCGGCGATAAAGTCATAGCCCCCGCTATCACGCCTGATTGGGGCTCGATAAATGCCCAAAGAGGCTTTGCCCAGCATAGCGGAGGCGCATTAGCAGGGTGGAAGTTTTCAAATTTCAAAGACGGCGTATTTGCAGAGAGATTCCATGTAAATGAAGCCGATGCAAATCTCGCCCACTTGCCTGAAAATGTCGATGTCGCAGACGCAGTAATGCTCTGTGATATGGTAACCACAGGGATTCACTGCGCAGAAAACGCGGATATAAAGCCGGGCGAATCTGTGGCAGTCATAGGGCTAGGACCTGTGGGACTTATGGCTTGCGCGGGGGCAAATCTAATGGGAGCTAGCGAAATCTACGCGGTTGATTGCATAGAATTTCGCGCAGATATTGCCAAAAAATACTACGGCGCGACACATTATATCGATTTTACCAAAGGCGCGTTTTTTGACCAAATCAACGAAATCACAAAGGGTAAAGGTGTCGATAAAGTCGTAATCGCAGGCGGGACTACAAGCACGATTGGGGAGTGTTGCTGTTGCGTGAAAAATGGCGGTGTGGTATCAAATGTCAATTATCTAGGCACAGGGGAAAATATCACAATCCCTCGCGTAGCTTGGGATGTGGGAATGGGGCACAAAGACATAAAAGGCGGGCTAACTCCCGGGGGCAGATACCGAATGGAAAAATTAGCCTCGCTACTATCCACCAAAAAGCTAAATGTAAAACCGCTCATCACGCATAAGTTAGAGGGATTTGGCAAGATAGAAGAGGCATTAGAGCTTATGAGAAATAAACCCGCAGGGCTAATAAAACCTGTCGTGGTATGCTAGTTTGCGCTAAAAAATAAGCGTAGCTAAGATATTTTGCAAGCAAAAACCAAAAAACAGCAAAATGATTTGCAAAAATGGAGGGGGTTTATGGTAGCAGATTTATGTAGGTGCATTCATAGCAAAAAAACTCAGAATCTAAGATTCTAGCAATATCTAACAATGTTAAATAATGTCAAAATCTAAATTTTCTAAAAAACAAATTTTTTCAAAAAGTCATATCTTAAAATCTATAAAATCCACATTTTTACATAAATTTTTATGACAAATGCTTATCAATTATCACTTGATTTTGGGAATATAATAATAAATAAACCCAAAATTATTACAAAACTACACAAACGCAAAATTTTCATCACAATTTTTATCAAAACTACAAAAATATTTAATTTTTTGGAGTAAAAACGCGTTTAGAGGGTTTTTAGTAAATTTATGATTAGACTACAAAATTTATCGCAATAAATGTAGCATAAATTTGATTTATATCCCTCCGCAATCACTTCTTAAAATACGCAAATATGGGAAGTAGAAGTTGCATCGGGCAGTAGGCTAGCGGTGTCGCTTATTTTTTATGCAATGTTTTTTTGTATAAGGTTTTGCATAAGTCTTGGCATAAGTTTTGATATGCAGATATTGCATAAAGGCTTTGTGCAAAGATTTTATGGATTTTACATTTTTTAGATTCCATAGGCTTAAAAAAGTTGCAAAATCCACACAAAAATAACGCTAAAAAATAGCGATAAATAAAGCCCTTTTTAAAGCAGTTTTAAAAAGCGTAAAATCTAGCAAAAACCAATAAAAAACGCTAAAACGCTAAAGGGCAAAATCCATTTAAGGAGTAAAAAATGTCAAAAACAATGAAAGCCGCAGTGGTAAAGGAGTTTGGCAAACCACTTGTGATACAAGAAGTGCCTATCCCTGAGCCACGCGATGGCGAAGTGCTAGTAAAAATAGAGGCTTGTGGCGTGTGCCATACAGATTTGCACGCGGTCGATGGCGACTGGCCAGTCAAACCAAACCTAAAAGCATTAAATGGCGGTGGATTTATCCCCGGACACGAGGGCGTGGGCTTTGTAGTTAAAGTAGGCAAAGGCGTAACGCACATAAAAGAGGGCGATGCAGTAGGAATCCCGTGGCTTTATAGCGCGTGTGGGCATTGCGAGCATTGTATGGCTGGCTGGGAGACGCTATGTGAAAAGCAAGATAATGGCGGATATTCTGTCAATGGCGGATTTGCCGAATACGCCATAGCCGATGCAAACTATGTAGGAATCTTGCAAAAAGATGTAAATTTTTTAAACATCGCGCCTATTCTTTGCGCAGGAGTTACGGTGTATAAAGGGCTAAAAGTTACTGAAGCTAGACCCGGGCAGTGGGTGGCAATCTCAGGCATAGGCGGGCTAGGGCATCTAGCGGTGCAATATGCTAAGGCTATGGGGCTAAATGTCGCGGCTATCGATGTAAGCGATGAGAAGCTTGAGCTAGCAAAAAAATACGGCGCGCAAGTCGTAGCAAACGCAAAAACTCTAGGCGAACAAGGCACAATAAACAAAATCATCGAAGAAACAAATGGTGGCACTCACGGCGTGCTAGTAACCGCTGTGCATCCTGTCGCCTTTAAGCAGGCATTAGGCGTGGTGCGCAGAGGTGGCACGGTGTCTATGAATGGCTTGCCACCGGGAGAATTTCCCGTAAATATTTTTAATATGATTCTAAATGGTGTAACCGTTCGTGGCTCAATCGTTGGCACAAGGCTAGATTTGCAAGAAGCGATACGATTTGCCGAAGAGCAAAAGGTGCACGCCCATGTCGCACCTGCTAAGCTAGAGGATATAAATGAGATTTTCTCTCGTATGAAAGAGGGCAAAATCGATGGGCGAATGGTGCTAGATTTTCGCGCTTCTTAAAAGCAAAAAATAGCAAACAGCTAGCAAAATCTAAATGGGAATCTAACCAACAAAAAATGGGGAAATGGAGGGGGCAAAAAAGATTTGATAAATAGCTTAAAAAACACCAACTAATAATAAAATCTAGCAAAATCTAAACAAAACAAAAAAGGACAAACAATGAAAAAAATCCTCCTACTTGGCGCAGGCTATGCAAATATGAGTTTGCTTACGAGGTTAGATGATGAGTTGCTACAAAAAGCGGAGTGGATTTTGGTTAGCAAAGAGCCATATCACTACAAAAGTATCTGCCTGCACGATGTCGCCTCTGGCAAGCACGATAAATCTGTGCTTTTTAATTTGGATTCTACTCTGCCTAGCAAAATCAACATTATCCAAGATGAAATCACAAGCATACAGCCCCATATCGCTCAAGGGCAAAAAGCAAGCTATGAATATGACTATCTTGTCGTGGGGCTAGGATTTGAGAGTGATGATTTTGGCATAAAAGGTGTGCGCGAATATGCCAAAGCTATCACTTCATACAAATCCGCCAAGCAAATCTATGAGACTATCAACCAAAAGCTGGAGGATTGCCGAGATAAAAAAGGCAAGGCAAATCTTAGCTTTGCGGTGTGTGGAGGGGGATTTAGCGGGATAGAGTTTGTGGCTTCTCTAGCAGAGGAAGTACGACAAAAATGCCTTGATTTTTGCATAGATTTTAATAATATCAAAATCTACTGCATTGAGGCTGCGCCTAAGATTTTGGGTATGTTTGGGGAGGATTTGCAAAAAGAGGGGCTAAAAAAGCTCCAATCTCTAGGCGTAGAAGTCCTAACTAGCTCCAAAATCCTAGAATGCAAGCAAGATGCCATAATCATAAGCAAAGATGAGCAAAAAAGCGAGATAAAAGCAGATGTTATCATTTGGACTGCGGGCGTCAAGGGCAATCCCGTGATAGATAATTCCCCGCTTTTTAGCGAAGTGATAAAAGCTAGGAGCAGGGTAGAAATCGATGAATATTTGCGCCCCAAATTAACACAAATCGCACAAACACAAGCCGAGTCATTAGCCAAACCAAACACAGCAACAACAAACGCAGACAACAAAATCCAAACCCCATCAAATCAAGCACAATCTACAAATAAGCTAGATTCTCCCCTGCCACAAGTAGCCGTGCTAGAAAATGTGTTTGTGCTAGGGGATTGCTCTAGTTTTAGAAACAATCCAAATGATAGGTTTTTTCCTCCCACAGCACAGCTAGCACGCGAACAGGGCAAATACCTAGCCCAAAGCTTCAAAATCCTACTAAAGAAAAAAACACAAAAAAAACTATCCAAAAACAAAACCCCCTATGGCAAAAAAATCCTGCCATTTTTATTTAGCCCAAAGGGGAGTATTTGCTCTTTTGGGGAGCGTTACGCACTAGGCAATCTTGGAGCTTTTGGGATAAAAGGCTATCTTGCTAGCACGCTTAAAAAAATCATAGAATACTTGTGGAATCTACAACTAAAAGGAATCTCTTTTTAAGTCTTTTTAGCCCAAAACAAAGCCAAAATTTGTGCTACAATTTTGGGCTATTTTACCAACACAAAAGGATACAAATGCGAACACAATGGATACAAAAACGAACAAATGACAGCATAAAAACCCAACTCCACTACGCAAAGCAAGGAATCATCACCGAGGAAATGCGCTACATAGCAAATATCGAGCATATCTCCCCTGAAATCCTCCGCAAAGAAGTTGCAAAAGGACGCGCCATAATCCCTGCTAACATAAAACACACAAACCTAAGCCCTATGGGCATAGGCGTGGCATTGCGCACCAAAATCAACTCCAACATAGGCTCAAGCCAAATCATAAACTCCATAGACGAAGAAGTCCAAAAGCTAAAAGTCTCTATCCAATACGGCGCAGATACGGTTATGGATTTAAGCACGGGCGGGGATTTGGATTCTATCCGTATGGCAATTATTAAGGCTTCATCTGTGCCTATCGGCACAGTGCCTATGTATCAAATACTCCACGATGTGCAAAATGATGTGCTAAAGCTAAATATTGATTCTATGCTAGCCACGCTAGAAAAACAAGCAAGACAGGGCGTTAGCTATTTTACGATTCATTGCGGATTTTTACTGCGACATTTGCCATTTGTCGCAAAACGAAAGATGGGCATAGTCTCTCGCGGTGGAAGCCTTATGGCAAGCTATATGATGCACTATCACAAAGAAAATCCGTTTTATGAAGCCTTTGATGAGATTTTAGAGATTTGTCAATCTTATGATGTGAGTTTATCTTTGGGCGATTCGCTCCGACCGGGCTGTCTAGCTGATGCGAGCGATGAGGCGCAGTTTGCCGAGCTAGAAGTGCTAGGCGAGTTAGCGCGCAGGGCAAATGCAAAAGATGTCCAAGTGATGATAGAAGGACCGGGGCATATCCCGCTAAACCAAATCGAGCGCAATGTCAAAATCCAAAAAAAGCTATGCAATGAAGCACCTTTTTATGTGCTAGGACCGCTTGTTACAGATATTGCTGCGGGGTATGATCATATCGCAAGTGCCATTGGCGCGTGTGTAGCGGCGTGGAAAGGCGTGGCTATGCTATGCTATGTAACGCCAAAAGAGCATTTAGGACTGCCAAATGCAAATGATGTGCGTGAGGGGATTTTAGCTTATAAAATCGCAGCCCACGCCGCAGATATAGCACGAGGCAGAATCGCCTCAAGAGTGCGCGATGATGCGATGAGCGATGCGCGGTATGGATTTGATTGGGAGAGGCAGTTTGAGCTAGCACTAGATTCTAATAGGGCGCGGGAATACCACGATGAAGCCCTGCCTCAAGAAGTGTTTAAAAAGGCGGAATTTTGCTCAATGTGCGGACCGAAATTTTGTAGCTACAAAATCACACAAGATATTTTCAAAAAATACGCCGAGCCAATCGCACAATAAAATGCGCATAACATATATTGTTACTGTGTTTTTACGCGCTTTTAAAAATAGATATATTTTGCCCCTAAATATCATAAATGTGGCTAATTATTTTATTTATATAAGGTGTGATAGCTAGATTGCCCTACTTTTTTGTAAAAAAGTAGAGGCAAATCGTGTTTTGCAAAAATATCAAAACAATCCCAAACACAACACTAAAGCCTTTTTTGCTATTTTTGCTCTAGCTTGCCAAGCCTCCACAAATACCAATCAATTTCTCTTAAACTACATTTAAGCTCAAAAACTTCTCTAAAACACTCTAAAATCTCTTTGTATTTTGTATAGTTTTCCAAATCCTTATCACCAAATTTTTCACTAAATTTATAGATTTTATTAAATTCTTTTAGCTTAGATTTTACGATACTATCTAGGATTACAAAACTATCTTTTCCATAAACTCCGCAATTATGCCATACGCAATACTTGCTAGCAAAAGATAGGATTTTAGGTTTGCCTTTGTCCGTGCCAAATGTCGCCAAATCATCTACAAGGCTTATATCGCCTTTTTGCACTCTGCTATCAAAATCTAGTTTTAAAATTTCTTGTGCGACTTCGTAGATTTTGTAGCTTTTGGTTAAGTTTGTGCCATAAAAGTTATCAAGACAGGTTATTTTAATAATAATCGCGTTTAATTCTGTATTAGCAGGGTAAATCTTAAAAAGCCACTCTAAAGCCTTTTCTTCATATTCGTAGTTTTCAAACTTAGCTTCTTTAGCCCATAAAGCAGAGATTCTATCCATTTCGATTTTGCTTGGTTTATTTATTTGCATTTGTGTCTCCTTAAACATATTCAATTTCATTTTTGTATGACTCAATCTCTTCCCATTCTTGTTGGCATTTGGGGCATTTGTAGATTCGTTTTTGCTTTCCAACCCAATAATGTCTAGTTTCTGTTCGCCTTATTTTTCGTTTTTCATCGCCTGAGGATGTTGTCGTTGCTTCAGAAACCTTTCTTTTAGATAGGATTTCACCTGTGCGAGATTGTATTCCTTTTTCGCCCTTTATTAAATATTTTCCGCATTTTGGACAGGTTTCTACGAAAATTCCATACAACACAAGAGCAATCAAACTGCCCAATCCCAACCAAAATCCACCAATATAAAAAATAACCACTACCAAAGCCAATAAAGCCAAACAAATCAAACAACCCATCATCGCTAACTCCTGTTAAATGACACATTTTGCATTTTACCCCCCCCCTAACTTAAGTTTTGCTTAAAAAACAAATGATTTTGGAATTTTTATAAAGATTTGAAATAGATTGCTAGAAGCATCAAAGTATCGCTATGACATAAAAAGAGTTTTTGGCTTACGATTTGTATCTAAGTTTGTTATCGCTAGATTTTGCGAAACATAGAATCAAAACAATCCACGCCATTTTGTCATACTTCGCTATCGCTCAATATGGCAAAATTCCGTCATTGTGAGTGGATTTTTTATAAAATTCGTGTAGTAATCCATAATTAAAAAACCACAAAAAAACATGGCTCAATCCAACTTAATCTCAAACAAAGGAGTCTTAAGTTATGATGTCAGCGATAAAAAACAAGTATATTGATACACATAAAAACCTTTGCAAGAATTTAAGAGGCTAAGAGAATCAAAAACAAGATAGATTTAAAAAAAGATTCTTAAATATGTTTCTACTTCGCTTACGCTTGTAGCTTTTGCAAGAAGTCTTGATATTGAGGCTGTTAAAATTGCAAAATTAAGCAACATTTCTCGTCAAAGTGTCAATAAAATCATCAATCAAATCCGCATTTTAATCGCAAAAGAATGTGAGAAAACTTCTAAAATGCAAGGTAAAATTGAAGTTGATGAAAGCAACCTTTTAATATAGATTTTGGGTGCTAAAAGAGTAAGAGACAAAAGAGGGCGAGTAGCTGGTAAGAAAACACCTGTGTTTTTGTTTTGCTTACAACTGCAAGCAGAAAGAATAAAAGCACATTATCGAGTCAAACACTCAAAAAATGAGTTTGCAAAAGGTAGAAATCACATAAACGACATTGAGAATGTTTTTGCTTCGATAATGCTCGCAACTACAAGCAAAAGTGGCTATGCAAAGCATAGATTAAGCAAATTTAAAGGAATCAAAAAAGAGAATTTTTTGTTTCACTTAAAAGAAACAGAATTTAGATACAAGGCTAGCAGTAGCATTGAAATGTCAAAATACAAAAGCAAGATTTGTATAAAATCTTACTAAAAATGATAAGAAATCAACCGCTTAAGTTGGATTGAGCCTAGAATAAAGCCCCTTGCCTCGCGCACGATTCGCGCCATTCTATCCGCAGAATCCACGCTAATAGGCGCGATAAAAGAAATCAAATCCACGCCAAAAACACCAAAACTTTAAAAAAAATACTAAGCAAAATATGCTTACACTCTATATCCGCGAGATATTTGAGCAGCTTGCTCTTCGGTTACGATGATAAATTTAGAATCTTTATTGCGATTAGATTTTTGCGCTTCGATGATGAGTGAAGCTGGATCGCCGTGCGGGATAGCTTGGTCGATATACCCGCGCTCAAAAGTATATCTATGGATATGCGACATAAACTCCCCATCACTTCTCACAGGAAACACCTCATAATCTTTATTTATAGACATTATTTGGGTTTTTAGCGACATTTCTAGCTTGGGGTCGGTCGTGTAGATGATAAAAAACTTTTGATGAATCTTTTTGTATCGCTCATAGAAGTTATATCCCATTTTTTCTGCATCGCTTAGTCGCATTTTATCAAGCCTTTTTAGATACTGCCAATAAAATGTCATCGTGCAATAAGGGGTATTTATGTTTTGCTGTTTAAAAAAATTGCTATGCACAGAAGTAGAGCCCATACCTGCTTGCCATATTTTGTTATCTAGGATTGTGGCTATGGTATTTAGAGCGTTGCGTATCTCATCTGTTAGCTCCTCTCTACGCCTTTTTATTTCATTGTCAAAATCCGCTACATAGTTTTGCTGAAAACTTTTAGTCGCTTTGATGAGCCTATCTTTACACGCGTTAAAGATTTTGATTTCTTCTTCGGATTTTGCGATGATTTCTTTGTGTTTTTCTAGTTTTGGTGGGAGAGTGGCATCTTTTTTATTGCGCTCGATTACGCTACGAAGTCGATACACTTCTTTGGTAGAAAATTTGACCTTGTTTTCTAGCTGAAGTAGCCTCTCTTTTATCGCAGAAATAGCCTTTTTCGCGCCATTAAAATGAAGCTGTTTTTCTAAAAACACATCGGTGTAGATATTTTCACTTTTTTGGGTTTCTCTGCCCTTTAGTTCTTTAAAGCAAAATTCTAATCCCTTTAGCTTTTGCAAATCCTCTGCAAACATATCAGGCGTGATATTTTTATCGCAAAATACCAAAAAATCTATCGCCTTTGTCATAAATCTCTTTACAGCCATATAATTTAGCCTATCTTCGCGAGGTATTTCCTCCACATCAGTTAGGGCAAATCGTATCGTATTTGTCTCAGGCATATAATACTGCCTTACACATTCTTCCACGCCTTGGGTTAGTTCTACGGTTTTCATATTGAGATAGTCGGTTTGTTTGTATATTTCTTCGGCTTGTTGGTAGCGAATGGATAACTCTTTGTAGTTTAGCTCGACATCGGTTTGTGTGCTCCAAAAGTCATATTCTGTAACCAAAGAATCTGGTCCAAAATCTTGGTATTCACTACTTTTTGCATCGGTGATATGTCCATTGCTATCAGCGCGAAATTCCACAAACATACCTGAAACAGGCAAAAACTTTCTATCTCTCCAATTTTCAGCTCGTAGCTCAAACACCCTTTTTGCAAAATTTATCACCGTGCCTGAGCCTGTCGCCATAGAATAGCGAGTAATTTTTCCGTGCATTTTGCTCTCCCAAAAGACTAAATTAAACTCCAAAACCTCCAAAATCTACAAACTGCTAAACGAAATTAGGTTATGATTATGGTGTCTTGCTATTTTGCTAATGAAAACTTTTTAAAGCAGTTATGATATAATACTTCTTTAGAAATTTTGCTTAAAAAAGCTCAAAAAAGGGCATAACATTGAAAAAAATATATATATTCTTTGGTTGGAGTGCATTTTTTGTTATTTTAACCATTGCTACGATTTTTGGCGATATGGGGCTTGCAGGCGAGCTTGGCAGAGGGCTTGCTATGCTAAATTTAGATGTGTTTGGCTATCTAGGCTATGTGTATTTGCTATTTTTTATCTACCCCGCGTATGCCGTGTATAAAGATTCTACTCTTGGGATTAAACGGGTTAAAGTCATTTTTGGAATCTTATTTATTAGTGCGGGGATATTGGTAGTGCAATATAGCCTTTTTGACAAAGGCAAAGCAGGTGCGATATTGATTAAGCAGATTGCGCCATTTGTGGGGATTGCGGGCGTGGTGCTTGCGACTTTGCTTAGTTTTTTGGTTGGGATTTTGTTGCTTATGCCAGATAAAATCTTTTGGCTAAAAGAAAAATTAGATGCAGTTTTTTCGTTTTTGCGGCGATGTGTGGCAGGGGTATGGAAGTGGATTTTAGGGGTTTTTGGCTATGCTTGGGAGGGCATATCAGCATTTTTTGCAAGCGATGTTATGAGGGATTTTAACAAGCCATTAAAAGAACATCCAAATACGCAAGAAGGCACAAAAAATTATGCAGCAAATGTAGCTAGCCAGCAATGTAAAGAGTTTAGACAAAATCTTGCTCCAAACCAGATGCAAGAAGTGGGGCAACAAGCTGCGCAAAGAAATGTTGCGCACGGAGTTTTTGCGTCACAAGATTTTGCAAGAAAAGAGGATTTGCACCAAAATAACCAAAATCTATTTGGGCTACATAGTCATTCCCCGCATTTTCAAAATAAAGATGTGCAAAAAAGAGATTTTTTTGAGCCAGATTTTGATGAGTTGCAAGTAAATATCACTTATACCGATAAGGAAAAAGAGCGCGAGACAAAAGAGAAAAAAGAGCGCAAATACGCCAAAATGGTGCGACTTGTAGGCGAGGGCGAGGAGGGCGAAATCCTGCAAATAAATGCTGATGATGTGCTAGCTCAAGCAAGAGCGCGAGACAAAGAAATGCTTATCCCAACAGAGCCTCTAAACACCACATATACAAGACTTTTAAATGATACAAATCCTGCAAACGCACAAAATCCAAGTGTGCAAAATCCAAATACACAAAATCAAAGTGCGCAAAATCTAACAAATCCAAATAGCATAGCTCCACATCTTTTTAGCGCGATAGAGGGCTATCAAGCAATACAAGGACAACAAGAACAGCAAGAACACCCCAATAACATAAATAATTATGCGCAAGAATCCACTACAAAAGAGCCTACACACGAGTCTATGCAAGAAAATTTTGTGCTAGATTCTGCGGAGTTAGCAAGCACAAATAACATATCTCAAAGCATTTCGCAAAACCAGCAGCAAAATCTATCACAAAATCTGCCACAGAATTTACCACAAAGTTCGCTTACAAATCCAAGCCAAAATCACACAAAAGATTTTCATACTTTTGGCAAGCCCACCCCCTCAAAGACTTTTGAAGCAAGTGATACTTTGCTAAAAGAGCTAGAAAAAGGCACGCTAGAAAAACCAAAAGACTATGAATTGCCCGATACAAGCTACCTAGCTATGCCACCTCAAAATACGCAAAATCCCGAAGAAGACAAAATAGACAAGAAAATCTAT
This sequence comes from Helicobacter sp. T3_23-1059, assembly GCF_053654515.1. Classification (NCBI taxonomy): domain Bacteria; kingdom Pseudomonadati; phylum Campylobacterota; class Epsilonproteobacteria; order Campylobacterales; family Helicobacteraceae; genus Helicobacter; species Helicobacter sp. T3_23-1059. The sequence continues at coordinate 45,954 of NZ_JBSIUV010000009.1, forward strand.
GATTTAGAGCATAAGCTAAAGACTTTCAAAATCAATGGCAGTGTGGAGAGGTTTTATCTAGGACCTGTGGTTACGACTTTTGAGTTTGTCCCTGAAGCGAGCGTCAAAGTAAGCAGAATCCAAAGCCTTAGCAATGATTTAGCCCTAGCGTTATCTGCGCACGCGATTCGTATCCAAGCACCAATTCCGGGCAAAGGTGCTGTCGGCATAGAAGTCCCAAATAATCATCGAGAGATTATTTATCTGCGCGAAGTGCTAGAGAGTGAGTTATTTAAAAACGCGGCTTCCCCGCTAGCATTAGGGCTTGGCAAAGATTTGGTAGGTAATCCATTTGTAACGGATTTAAAAAAGCTCCCTCATTTGCTTGTAGCAGGGACGACAGGGAGCGGGAAGAGTGTGGGCGTAAATGCGATGATACTATCCCTACTATATCGCAACTCACCTCAAAATCTGCGACTAATAATGATAGATCCAAAGCAAGTAGAATTTAGTATGTATGAGGACATACCGCATTTGCTAACCCCCATCATCACAGAGGCAGAAAAAGCAATCATCGCGCTAAATAACCTCACACGCGAAATGGAGCGCAGATATAAGCTGATGAAAGAATCTAAAACAAAAACAATAGATAACTACAATGCCAAAGCAAAGCAAGAGGGTGGCGAGGTTTTTCCTTTTATTGTGGTGATTATTGATGAGTTGGCGGATTTGATGATGACAGGGGGCAAAAACGCAGAAGCCCCCATTATCCGCATAGCACAAATGGGGCGCGCCTCAGGGCTTCATCTTATCGTAGCTACCCAACGCCCAAGTGTCGATGTTGTTACGGGGCTTATCAAAACAAATTTACCAGCCAAAATCGCCTTTAAAGTTGGCACGCGGACAGATTCTCGCGTCATACTAGATAATGATGGGGCGCAAAACTTGCTAGGAAATGGAGATATGCTATTTGCCCCGGGGGGTAGCGGTTTGCTTCGTTTGCACGCGCCATGGGTAAGCGAAAAAGAGATAGAATCTATCGTGGAGTTTATCTGCTCTCAAGGTGTGGCAGAATATGACACGAGCTTTTTAAGCGAAGTAGATGATGCGCTAGGAGCGCAGTCGCGTGAGATAGATGAGACGGAGGATTTTGGTGTGGAGGAGGCACTTTTGCAAAAGGCAAAAGAAATAATGCTCCGCGATGGCAAGACTAGCATATCCCATCTGCAAACGCGTGGCTTAGGTGGCTATCCTAAATGCAAAAAAATCGTATTCCAGCTAGAAAAAGACGGCTTTTTGTCCGCGCCAGATTCTAAGGGGACTAGATATATTATCGGGGCATAGATTAGCGGTGGTATCGTTGTTTTAGTCGCTATTGCAAATGGCTAGCATTGATGTTTTTATTTATGTTTTTTAGTGATTCTACCGTTTTGTCATTGTTAGCAAAAACAAGCAAAGCGGAGTTTCTTTAGAAAATCTAAAAATGCAAATAGAGATATTTCGCGCTCACGCGTTCAATATGACAACAAAAGAGATACTTTGGTTTCTTGCAAAACCTCAGTATGACAATTTGTAGCAAGTAGATTGCCACGCGTGGCATAGCCACGCCCGCAATGACAAGATACCAACCCCTTAGCCCCCTCCGCAATGGGAGGGGAGAATAAGAGGTTTGCGACTCCGCAATGGAGGGGACAAAAGGCAAAATATTCCGCAGTGATAGGAGTTTTAGACTTTTGCGTGCAAATTTAGACACTCTCGCGTAATATAGTGAGGAATAATGTCATAATTGCAAACGAAACGAAGAAACAAAACAAGCAAGCAAAATGAAAAAACAAAACAAGTAAGACAAACAAACAAAACGAGCAAACAAAAAAAACAAAACAAGCAGAACAAAGCGAGTGAGTAAAAAAGCAAGTAAGCAAATAATGAGTGATAATCCATAAAAAACATAGATTCCAATGTGTCGCATTTGCGCTTGTGTCTTATTTGCGTTACATTTCTACGATTCCAATGTGTCGTATTTGCGTTGCATTTCGCTGATTTTGATGTGTAACTTTTAGATCTAGCCCTAGTTTTATGATAACGCAAAAAATAAACAATTAAAATCAACCAAACAAAAACCAATCACGCAAACATAACAAAAATCAACACAAAATCGCCTTAAATTTTATGCTAGAATGTTAAGCGATTTTGCTTTTTGCACTATCCTAGAAAACTATAAGGCAGGATTTTAGAGCTACTAAAATCCCTAATCTAAGGCATAGCTAATGAATACCCCAATCATCACCATAATGCTAATCGTGTCCGTAACAATAGGGCTTATCGGACTTGTGGTGTTTTTGTGGGGACTTAGAAACGGGCAGTTTGATGACTCTGTGAAAATCACACACGGAGCATTATTTGATAGCCAAGAGGATTTAAACCTCGCTTACCAATCCTCGCTAAAATCTACCCTCACAACAACCAAATCTAAAGGAGAACAAATGAGTGAAAATATGACAAAACTAGCCATCATAGGCGCAGGACCGGGCGGTATAGGCGCGGCGATAGAAGCCAAAATCGCAGGGATAGATTCTATCCTTTTTGAAAAAACCGCTACGCACAATGCCACGCTAAATAAATTTTATAAAGACGGCAAGCGAGTGGATCGAGACTACAAAGGCGACAAAATCGAGCTAAATGGCGCGATAGATTTTAGCGATAGCAACAAAGAAGCCACGCTAGAAATGTTTGGCAATCTACTAGAAAAGCACCAAATCAATGTCGCTTATCAAAATGACATAGAATCTGTGGTAGCAGATGATAAAAATGGTGGAGGCTTTGTCATCAACACAAGTGGGGGAAAATCCTATAACGCACAATGCGTAATCATCGCCATAGGCAAAATGGGACAGCCAAACAAACCAAGCTACAAAATTCCCTCATCGATTTTGCGACAGGTGAATTACAACGCAAATAGCGTGCAAGAGGGCGAAAAGCTACTAATCGTAGGCGGGGGCAACTCCGCTGTGGAATACGCCTGCGAGTTTGCAAAAAGCAACGACACCACGCTAAATTACCGCAGAAGCGAATTTACCCGTATAAACGATACCAATGCAAAAGAGCTAGAATCTATAATGTCTAATGGCAAGCTAAAAACAAAGCTAGGCATAGACATAGAATCTATAAGCGATGAAAATGGCAAGATAAATGCGCATTTTACCGATGGAAGCGTGGAGGTGTATGATAGGGCGATATATGCTATCGGTGGCTCTTCGCCTGTGGATTTTCTAAAAAAATGCCATATCAAGCTAGATGAAAACAATCTACCAATAGTCGATGAAAATCTACAAAGTAGCGTAAAAGGCGTGTTTGTCATAGGCGATATTTTGTTTAAATCTGGCGCAAGTATCGCTTGTGCGCTATCTCAAGCGCAAAAAGTAGTCGCATGTGTCGCGACAAAACTTGCATAAACGCGCTAATTTCTAAAATATGAGGTGTAAATGAATCACATTTTGCGTCCGTTACCATTCGTGCTTGCTAGCACAAATACAGGCACGATGATTATAAATCATTGCGATAGGCATAGCCACGCCACTAAAGCTAGTAAAAAGCCTAAAAATATAAATGGGGGGGGGGCAATAAAACAAAAAAATGGCGACACTGCGCAAAAACTAGATTCTAGCGATGAAACACAGGCTAGCTTTGGCGTGGGGTTTCAATATCTTGCCTCTGCGTCATTTGACGCAGATGAAGTGATGAGCGCGGTTTCTTTGCTGCGCTTGCGTAAGCAGTATTTCGGAGATGGCGTGGTGGCTATTGATGGTGGTGCAAATATCGGTGCGCACACTATTGCTTGGGGCATAGAGATGACTTATTTTGGCGAGGTTTTAGCTTTTGAGCCTCAAGAGAGAATCTACTACGCGCTATGTGGAAATATCGCTATCAATAACTGCTTTAATGTCCGTGCATTGCACGCAGCACTTGGCAATCCACAACCTGCAGATTCTACGCAAAACGCTACAATAGAAGTCCCACTTCTAAACTACACCCAAAACTCATCATTTGGCAGTCTAGAGCTACGACAACGCGATAATAACGAATTTATCGGGCAACATATCGACTACACACGCACGCAAAAAGTCCCGCTAATTAGCATTGATTCTCTTGGGCTAAGTAGGATTGATTATATCAAAATCGATTGCGAGGGGATGGAGCTAGAAGTCCTAAATGGCGCGATACAAAGCATAAAACGCACAAAGCCAATTTTGCAGATTGAAATCATCAAATCAAATCCGCAAGAAATCATTGACTTGCTAAAGCCATTTGGTTATGAGATTTTCCCATTTGGAATCAACCTGCTTATGATTCACAAAGATGATCCCTGCTTAAAACACATAAGTCAAAATAATGTTAATTAGATTTTGTTGCTTGTGGTTGTAGATGTTGCGATTGCGAGATTTTGCGATTGAAAACATATTAGATTCTAGTAGAATCTAATATGTGTGGTAATCTAAAAGCTACAAATTGTCATATTAAGTCTTGCGAGAAAGCGAAATATCTCGTTTGGGTTTAGTTTGTGATTGGGATACTTTGTTTGCACAATGTCATTGTTTCAAACGCACTAAATTGAGAAATCAAAAAATCATTCTTGTCAAAATAACGCCTATTTTTCTTAAATCTTTTACGCAGTATGACAAAATCATTGTTTCGAGCCTTTTTTCATTTTTGGCGATACACAAAGTTTATCAAACAGCACTATTCAAGCGATTAAATGGAAGTGTTTTAGATGATATGATAAGTGTTTTGATAGTGAGTTAGTGGGATATTTTGGCTGAAGTTTGCGTGATTTGTAGCGTAAAATAAGGTGGCGGTAAAGCACCGCCTTTAATGTGCGGGAATTACAGCATTTTTTGGGAATGTCCTCAAGGGTGGCTTGGGGGTTTAAATTTTAAAGCCGTTTTGCCTTAAGTGTAAAATTTGACTTTTTGTCGTATAATACTTGCATTTTAGACAAAGGATAAAAAATGGTTTCGCTAAACATAAAAGCAAATTTGGACGCAAACGCGCTTGATATGCTGACAAACCTTGCGCTAAAGCTAGACCCAAATGCTACAATCACGCAAGATTCGCTATATCAGCTTAACCAAAATGACGAAAATCGCCTAAAAGAAACGCTATCTTTGCGCAAACAAGGCAAACTAAAATATCATTCACTTGAAGAGTCAAAAGCTATGAGCGACAAACATTTGGAAAAACTAGGTGCAAAGCTATAATATCATAATCGCCGAGCGTTTCACTGATGAGCTAGGCGAGATTTTGGGCTTTATCGCGCTATCAAATCCAAATCAAGCTGTGAAATTTAACAATGAAATTTATGCTAAAATCGCTTCTCTTGCCACAAATCCGTATCGTTGCCGTGCAAACACAATCGCAAATGATACAAATGTGTGCGATATGATTTTCAAAGGCTATGTTGTGGTGTTTGCTATCGATGAATTTGCAAAATGCGTAGAGATTTTGGGAATCTATAAAAATAATCTTTGGAAGCCGTAGGTTTTTTGATGTGTTTTTAGATGATATGATAAGTGTTTTTGATAGCGAGTTAGGGGATATTTTGGCTGAAGTTTGCGTGATTTGTAGCGTAAAATAAGGTGGCGGTAAAGCACCGCCTTTAATGTGTTTAATGTGCGGGAATTATAGCACTTCTGTGGCGTGGTGTCAAGGGTGGCTTTTGGGGTTTAAATTTTAAAATTTATTCAATATTCATATTCTATTATTGATTGTAGGCAAAAAGATTTACTTCGTTTGGTTGTGTGTATTTATCTAGTTTCTCAATCTCGGCTTCATTTATTATGGGGTATTGCTTAATTAAACTCTTTAGTGCGTTGCAATTAAGCCAATCGAGATTCCATAACTTTATTTCATATTTTTTATTTTTAGGTAGCGAACTGATTGTATCTACTTCATTACAAATGTGTTCATCAAAATCAGCTTTAATATTTAGCTTGATAATAGCCCTTTGAAGCCAAATTTGCATATAGGCGTTATTGTTTATTTTCTTAAGTTTTTGGATTGTATTTTTAATAAATGTTTTGCTTTTAACTTTATCTAACAAAAAGCCCAAAATCGACATAGCAACAGGATAAATTTTTGGATTAAGCGAAGCAATATTTACTAAAATAGCGATTAAAACTCCATTATCTTTACCTAATCGCGTTTTGAATAATTTATTTGTAGTGTTCTTTTTATTTTGTGATTTAGATTCGTGTAAATCATTCAAAAGTGTTTGCAAAATTTTATTTAGTGTCCCGCTATTTTGGTGATTTAGTGCAAATCTGTGAAAAATAATTAGCTGTTTTTGAAGTGTGGTTTGTTCTCTTAAACTTGATTCCACAAAAAGCCATTCAACTTTATCTTTTTTGATAGAATCTTGGATTACATTTTGAGAAGCTATTGTTTTACTTGGATTTAGTTTAAGTCCCATTTCTGCAAGAATTATAGATAGATTTTTAAGGATAAAATCTGCAATTTGTGGATTATTAACAAAGATTTTATAGTCATCTCTATAACGCATAATTCTAAAATCTCTTTTAAGCCCATTTAATTTTTTGCTTAATTCACTATCGATATACACTAAAAGCATTTCAGCGATAAAATCCATCAAAACTGAGCCTTGTGGAATGCCATTTGTCTGTCCATAACTCATAGCCATAATGTATTTATCGATTTTATTACCTAATAAATTGTTATTGTCTCTATTTGTTTTTGCCGTGTTTTTTGTATGCAAAGCCCAAGCAATAGAATGCGTATAGATTGATGGATAAAAATTTGTTATATCTGTGTCAAATAAATAGTCAAATTCCAAACTATATTTTATGGATTCTTGCTCCACTTTTTCCCACCATTCTGTAATCTGCTCGGCTTTATTTGATTTTTTACTTTGCGATTGGATTGGGATACTATGGCATTTCACACAACTATTTTTACTTAGTTTTTTAAAATTTTTTTGGACAAATTCCCAATTTTCTTTTGTCGTAATTTCGCGCACTAAATATACATAAATAAAAGGATTGATTAGCTCAAACGGACGCCAATCATATTTTCCATTTTTATTGTTGAATAATTTATAATTGACATTATCAAAATTGTTTGGCTCATTATCAATTACACTTCTAAAGGTTAAATTTTGATTCTCTTCGATTTTGTCATCTATCGCTTTAAGCAAAGGCTCAAATTTTATATAAGGTGGCAAATTAAAATTGCAATAGCTTTCTTCCTCCAAGAAAAAATCCCTAGCTTCTTTAGGATCAAGTCGCAAAATATTTTTTCTTTTATTTGGCATTTTTCTATCCTTGTATATGGTGGATTTACAAGATAGAATTATATAATTTTTGGATTAAGATTCTATGATTTCAATCTCTTGGGAATCTAAATCGTAGAGTTGATAAACTAGCGAATCGATTTGGGATTCTAAATCTTTGATTTTCTTGTCATATTGAGGCTTTGAAAAAGCCGAAATATCTCTATTGTCATTTTGAGCGGAGCGAAAAATCTCTTTTGTTGTTTGAGATACTTCGCTACGCTCAGTATGACAAGGATTTTTAATCGTCAAAATCGTATCCACACAAGCGATTATTTTATCCGCCAAAGGTTTATTTTTTGTCGTTATTTTTGGGATAGGCAACTGCTTATAAAGATAGGTTTGAATCTCGGGGAAAATTTCCTCTTTTTTGGTTGTGAATCGCCTTAAATAGTAGAAATTTAGCAATTTTGAGTTTAAAAGCCCCAAAATAAATTTGGGATTGTATTTTTTATCTGTGATTTTTATGCCATAGATATTTTTGGTAAATGCGTAAGATTCGCTCCCCATACTCGCGCTCAATCGCTTATCCACACGCCGTAAATAAATCAAATCTTTTTGCTTAAAAAACTCGCTTAATCGCTTTATATCTTTTAGCTCCGAATCTACAAACGATTTGTTCCATTCAATGCTATACGCCTTTACTTCGCCACCAAGCAAGATTTTTATGCCCTTGCGAAATTTTTTTACAAAATCCTTGCCATATTCCGCGCCTCGCTTTGTTTGCATTATATCTTTAAGTGCGATTTTATTTTTGCAAATCTTATCAAAAAGCGCGATTGTGGGCTTATCGACATTGAAAACAATCTCACATTTCGCATTTAGCGCAAAAATTTCTTTGTCTATGTTATCAACAAAATAAAAAATCTCATCGGTTTCCTTGTAATGCGTTATGATGCTTTGATTTGGGGCGCAAACTTGAATCTCACTAATGACATTTTCCGTTTTGGCGCGTGTGAAAGGATTTGATTCGCTTAATGAAAGCAAATTTATATTTTGCAAAAAATATTTTCGCATAGATTCTAGACTCTCATTCACAAGCCAAAATCTAGGCGTGATAAAATGCACATAATAATTTGGTTTGGCGACTTTAAAGCCCATTTCAAAAAACATCGTGTATAAATCGCTATTCCACTGATATTTTGGATATTCGTCCTTTTTCTTTACCACATACGGCGGATTGCCGATAATCAAATCAAAGCCCATAAAATCCCCATTGCTATCCAAAACTTCAGGGAACTCAAGACGCCACTCAAATGCGTGTTTATACTCCGCACCACTTAGCACAGAATCTAGCCTATGACGCAATAGCTTGATATTTGCATAGCTTTGTGCGGCTTTTGCCTGCTCATCTTCGCTTAGGCTTGCCTCTGCAAAGAGATTGCCCATTCTGCCATTTAGCCCATCTAGCAAACTCTCATCATCAAGCAAAAAATTCCCAAAATCACGGATATGATTTTGTATCGCTTTTTCTAGGGCTTGCTTTGTCTTTGGGTCTTTTAGTGTTAGCTTAAATGTCTCTTTTAGCGCGTTGATTTTGGATTCTATGTCTTTTTTCTGTGGCTTTAGCTCGCTTTTATCGGAGTTTTTATACTCAAAGACGAGATTTTGATATTCGCATATTTTTTGAGCGATATTTGGGATATGTCGTAGGCTATCTTGCAGAGCGAAGCGACTTATGAGCGAGTTGCCACGCTTGATATTTATGTCAATATTTGGGAGGGTTTGGAGTTCGCGCGTGGCGAGATTTTCATAGTAGCTGTATTTGAGTAACTCTATCCAAAGGCGCAGTTTGCAGATTTCCACAGAGCTAGGATTTATATCCACGCCAAAGAGGCAATTTTCGATTAGCTCTTTTTTGGTGTGAAATAGGGCTTTTTGGATTATGTGGGATTCGATATTTTCGTGGGCGGGAATCGTGTAGTCGATGATTTTGCCATCAAAATCTTTGATGATGAGTTCGTCATTTTCTAAGCTCAAATCAATATCGCGCAATCGCTTGCCCTGCGTGTCTAGTAACAATCCCAACTCGTGCTTTATAGCGATAAGCTCATTTAGCGCGGAGACGAGGAAGTGTCCGCTCCCCACCGCAGGGTCGCAAATGTGAATGCTAAGAAAAGTGCGGTTATGCTTGGCTAGGATTGCGCTTGTGGAATCTACCCACCCCCTAGCCCCCTCCGCAAGGGAGGGGGAATCTTTGGAATTGCCACACGCAATGGAGGGGGAAGATTCGGCGTTTTTAAGCCCCTCCCCTTGCGGGAGGGGTTGGGGTGGGGTATCTTCAATGTTTGTATTTCTAGCAGTGCGGATTTCGCGGTGGATTTCGTATTCTATGTCGGCTATGGTTTCGCATTGCCATTTTGGATTTGCCTCGTTAAATTTTTGCACCACGATTTTGCGGATACTTTGCGCACACATATAGCTTGTGATAAAGCTAGGTGTGAAAAAACTGCCCTCTTTGTAGCCATTTAGCTTCTCAAAGACTAATCCCAAAACAGCAGAGTTTATGAGCTTGTCGTGGTTTATTTTAGCAAAATCCACAATGTCTTTTGGCGTGGTGGTGAAATTATACGCGTGGAGAAATGCAAAGAGATATTCTAAAAATGGCAATTCATTTATGCTTTTGTAAATCGCATTTTGCGCACTATCTCGGCGCAATATAGAATCAGGTGCGATTTTTAGGGGTTTTGATTCTAGCAGTGCGATTTCAAAGCCTTGTAATTCTAACGCGCTTTTTTCAAACAGGCTAGAATTGAGATAGGGGATATTTGAGAGATTTTGCGGGATAGATTCACGCTCGCGCACGGCTAGGACTTTGAAAAATAGCGTGGATAGCGCGCTAAAATCGCTCAAAACTTCAATGTGTAAAAAGGGCTTTTCAATGTGTTTGAAATTTAATAGCATTGATTCAAGCAAACGCAAAAACAAAATGCGGTTATTCCAAAGCATTAGCAGCGGGAAAATGTGGGAGTCAAAGGCTTCATCTATGTCGCTTGGGAGTTTGTCTGCAAATGTGTCTTTGACTAAATCTAATAGCGCGTTTGGCGTAGAATCGGGTTTGATAAGCACCTTGTTATTTGTCTCAATTTGCTGTAAGCCCAAAATGTAAAGCAACTCTTTGTAAAACTTCTCATTTAGCGTGTTTGCGTCAATGTAGCGGGGGATTTGCAAAAGTGAGTTTGGCGATAAAGCGCGTAAAATAGGGCTAGATTTTGTTTGGATTTGTGAGAATCTTGCTGTGATTTATAGATAGATTCGCGTGAATCTTGCCGTGATTTGGGATTTGATTCGCGCGAATCTATCGAATCTAATTTAGATTCGTGGTGAGATTCGTGTGAATCTGTCGAATCTATCGAATCTAAAAGCGATTTTATATTTATGTAGGCAAATTCTAGCGTGTCGCTCATTTCGCGCACGATAGATTCAATCTCTGTGTAAAATTTGCGCGTGCTTGTGTCGTTGCCTTGCTTAAAATCGCAGTTGCTATACGCGGTGTCTATGCGCTTTTGGATTGCTTTGTTAGGATTTGTGATAAAAAGCGCGTGATAGTCCTTTGCTTTGATGACATAAAATTCGTGTGCCGTGCATAAAATAATGTGCTTTATGTTGTTGTTTTTCTTTTGGTGAAATTCGCGCAAGTAGTATAAAATAGATTCGTAGAATGCTTTTGACTCAAGACTCCACGCGTTAGTATTTGTCAACTTAAGGGCAATGCCCGAAGTATCTCTATTTTGTTTTTGAGATATTTCGCTTCGCTCAATATGACAAGTAATTTGTGGCGTTTTCACAAACTCTGCTTTGTTTTGGGTAGATTTGACTTCAAAGAGCACCTTTGCAATGCCCTCATCATAAATGGCTAAATCCGCCTTGCCTAGAGTGTTGCACTCATAGTCAAAATGTTCACGCAAAAAATTAGCGATTAAGTTTTTTTGAAACTCCTCGCTAGAATCTTTTTGCACACTTGCTTTTGTGGCAGATTCTATCATAGAGCGCAAAGAATCCTCAAACCCCTCCAAACTCATCTCACTGCTTACATCAACCCCCACAAACTCACTTACACTTTTATACACAAAATCCATATTTTTCCTTGTCCATACTTGGCTTTGATTTTGCTTTGGTGCTAACATATTAAAACCACGCAAAACTAGCAAAAATTTTGAAATATTATAAGATATTTTTGCAAGATTTTAATGCCTTAGTTTGATTTATCGCTAAAGAGGGCTAACAAAGCAAAGTTTATGCAAAGCACACTTTATGGCACAAAGCACAAAAATTTTGCATTAAACGCGGATTAAAGATATTTTGACTATAATTTGGATTTTATAAATTTTGCCACGCATAAAAGCAAATCTACAAAATCAAATCCCAAACATAAGGCTACACGATGTTTAAAACCATATTTGGCACTATCATTAGCTCTCGAAATGACAAACTTGTAAAAAAATACCGCAAAAAAGTAGAATCCATAAACGCCCTAGAACCTAGCCTAAAATCCCTTAGCGATAGCGAATTGCAAGCGCGATTTAATGAGCTAAAAACACGCGTGCAAGAAAGCATAAAAACGCATTCAAAAACCGATAAACACGGCAATTTGGATTCTAAAAAGGCGTTGGCTTACGCGCTAGATTCTGTGCTTGAAGAATGCTTTGCTATCACGCGTGAAGCGAGTGTGCGCACGCTTGGTATGAGGCATTTTGATGTCCAGCTTATCGGTGGAATGGTGCTAAATGACGGGCGAATCGCAGAGATGAAAACAGGCGAGGGAAAAACCCTTGTCGCTACGCTTGCCGTGTGTCTAAACGCCCTAAGTGGCTCTAGCGTGCATATCATAACGGTAAATGACTACTTAGCAGCCCGAGATGCAAACGATATGGGTGCGCTATATGAGTTTTTGGGATTTAGCGTGGGAGTCATCACTAGCGCGGACAAAAGCGATGGGGAGCGACTAGAAACCTACTCAAAAGACATTGTCTATGGCACAAATAATGAGTTTGGATTTGACTACTTGCGTGATAATATGAAATACAACCTAGAATCTAAAGTCCAAAAACACCACGCCTATGCGATTATCGATGAGGTGGATTCTATCCTCATCGATGAAGCGCGCACACCACTTATCATATCAGGTCCAGCAAATCGCAAAATGGAAAACTACCAATCCGCCGATAATGTCGCAAAAAAGCTAAAAGCGGAGGTGGATTTTACTATCGATGAAAAAAACCGCGTGATTTTAATCACGGAGGAGGGAATCAAAAAAGCTGAAGAACATTTTGGCGTAGAAAATCTATATAGCATAGAAAATGCCGCGCTATCTCATCACCTAGATCAAGCATTAAAGGCAAATTATTTATTTTTCAAAGACAAAGATTATGTCGTGCAAGGTGGCGAAAATGGCGATGAAATAATAATCGTAGATGAATTTACAGGGCGATTAAGCGAGGGGAGGAGGTTTAGTGAAGGGCTACACCAAGCACTAGAAGCAAAAGAAGGCGTGCAGATAAAAGAAGAAAGTCAAACGCTAGCAGACATCACTTTTCAAAACTATTTTCGCCTCTATGACAAGCTAGCAGGTATGACAGGCACGGCACAAACAGAGGCTAGCGAATTTTTGCAAATCTATAATTTAGAAGTTATCTCAATCCCTACAAATGTGCCGATTTTGCGCAAAGATTTGAATGATTTGATTTATAAAAGCGAGAGGGAAAAATTTAACGCAGTGCTAGAAAAAATAAAAGAGCTTTACAAAAAAGGGCAACCCGTGCTTGTCGGCACTGCAAGTATCGAAAAAAGCGAACTTTTGCACGAACTACTAAAAAAACAAAAAATCCCCCACACCGTGCTAAATGCAAAACAGCACACCAAAGAAGCCGAAATCATCAAAGACGCAGGGCTAAAAGGCAGCGTAACAATCGCTACAAATATGGCAGGAAGAGGCGTAGATATAAAAATCAATGATGAAGTAAAAAAACTAGGCGGGCTATATATCATCGGCACGGAGCGACACGAATCACGCAGAATCGACAATCAACTACGCGGACGAAGCGGTAGGCAGGGCGACCCCGGGGTAAGCCAATTTTATTTAAGTTTAGAGGATTCTTTGCTAAGAATTTTTGGTAGCGACAAGCTAAAGGGGATTATGGAAAAGCTAGGGCTAAAAGATGGCGAACATATCGAATCAGGGCTTGTTACGCGCTCGGTGCAAAATGCGCAAAAAAAAGTAGAGAATCTACATTTTGAATCGCGCAAACACCTCTTAGAATACGATGATGTCGCAAATGAGCAACGAAAAAGCGTGTATAAATTTCGCAATGAATTGCTAGATAGTGAATTTGATATGAGTGAGCGCGTGGAGCAAAATCGCACACTTGCGCTAGAGAGGGCTTTTGAGCAAGTGAGGGCAAATAGTGAAGATGGCTCTATAATGCTAGATTCTCTTAGCAAAGTCTTGCAAGATGAGTTTGGGTTTGAGGGCGATATTTCCACGCTAGATTCTGCAAATGAGTTAGCATTATTTGATGAAGTGCTAAATGCAATCAAACAAGAATACGAAACCAAAATGGCAAAGCTCCCACCAAATCGCAAAAATGAGATCGAGCGAATCATATATCTCCAAGTGCTAGATAATGAGTGGCGCGAACATCTCTATACAATGGATACGCTAAAAACAGGCATAGGCTTGCGCGGATACAATCAAAAAGACCCCCTTGTCGAATACAAAAAAGAAAGCTACAATCTCTTTATAGAGCTAATAGAATCCATAAAATACCAAGCCATTAAAATGCTGCATATTATCGAGCTAGTAGAAACAAAAGATTCTAGCGAGCAAACCCAAGAAATCATCGAGGATTTGCAAACGCCTGAAAATGAGCTAGCTTACAATACTGATGAATCTAGCGCGCAAAATCGCTCAAACGGGGAGTCTAAGCCATTTGGACGCAAAGTCTCTAGAAATGAGCCTTGTCCGTGTGGCAGTGGCAAAAAATACAAACTCTGCCACGGAAAAAGCGGACCAAAAAAAGGAATGCTAGCAAAATAACGCCATAGCTTAAATTTATGCGCAAAATTTATGGCATTTCATCAAAAAAACCTAGCTCCAAAATCTAACTCAAAAAATCCAAAATAAAATTTAGGATAAAATCTAACTCAAAATCTAAAAGTAACAAAATGCAAGATACAAACTACGCAAACACTAAAAACATTCCAAACGCTCATTTAAGCAACTCAAGCAACATAAAATCCCTGCCCGCGTTTTTGCACCGCAAATTTTTGCGTTTTGATAAATCCCAGCCATTTATTTCTATCACGGCGATTTTGGCATTTTTAGGCATTGGCATAGGTGTGATGGTGCTAATTGTCGCAATGGCGATAATGAATGGAATGAGCAAGGAATTTGAAAAGCGACTTTTTGTGATGAGTTATCCGCTAACGCTTCATTCGCTAAATCGCTCTGGCGTGCCACGAGAGCTATTAAACGCGCTAGAATCACATTTTCCAAATCTATCATTTAGCCCATATATCTCTGCGCAAAGTGTCGCTAAAATCAACGGCGCAATGGAAGCTGGAATCGTATTTGGCATAGAGCCACAAAGAGAAGCAAAGATAAATCCCGTGTTTGCAGGTGCGTTTTTGCCTAGAGAATATCAAAATCCATTTGAAAACAAAAAGATTGATTTGCAAAATATCTCCCCTGCCTTAGAATCTTTTAGCCAAAATCGCTTTGGTATTATCATCGGCAATGAATTAGTGGATTCTCACTTGCTAGAGAGAGATGACAAAATCACGCTATATTTCACGCGACTAGAGCCCACAGGGCTAGTGCTAAGCCCTACGATGAAACGATTTAGCCTTTTTAGTGGGTTTAGCTCTGGGATAAGTGCCTATGATAGCGCGTATATGTATGCTAATCTGCAAGCTATCGCAGCGATAAAAAATCGCTCTACGGATATTTTTGATGGTATCCATATCCACTCTACTAAGCCTATGGAAGATATTGTATTTTTACGCAAATTTTTACACTCACAAATCGGGCTAGAAATAAGCAAAATCTATGGCGGAAAATATGGCATAGAGGGCTGGTGGCAAAAAAATACTAATCTTTTTGCTGCAATGGATTTAGAAAAAAATGTGCTTTTTATCGTGCTAATGCTAATAATCCTAATGGCAAGCCTAAATATCATAAGCTCGCTACTAATGGTAGTGATGAATCGCAGGAAAGAAATCGCCCTGCTTCTAAGTCTAGGGGCTAGCAAGCAAGAAATCAAAAAGACTTTTTTTTATTTAGGCATTAGCATTGGATTTTGTGGAATCGTTTTTGGCGTGATTCTTAGTGGTATCGCATTGTGGGTGCTAGATACTTTTCCTATCATTAGCCTGCCTTCTGATGTATATGGAGTTAGCAAACTCCCGCTTGATTTAAGTGTGTTTGATTTTATCGCCACTCTTGTTGGGGCTAGCATTATTGTGTGCCTTTCGTCTTTTTATCCTGCCAAAAAGGCTTCACAGATTGATGCTTTAACAGTGCTAAGAAATGAATAAATTTTGCATAATGCCTCGCACAAATCATAACTTCTAAGGAGGACAAATGCCAACACTGCAACTGCAACTACAAAAGCAAGATTTTAGCTATCCTATCCACATAGCCCCTTTGTGTGAAAATCTATACTCCACGCTAAAAAATCTAAAGCCAACAAAGATTTTGCTTATCACAAATGAAGTGATAAAAAATCTCTACTTGCATTATTTTGAAAATGCCTTGCATAGCGCAAATGGCGAGAAATGGGAATCTTGTGAGATTTTCACGCACTGCATAAAAGATGGCGAAGCGCATAAAAATATGGCAAGCGTAGAGGGGATTTTGGAGTGTGCTTTTTGCCACAAGCTAGATAGAAAATCGCTGATGATTTCGCTAGGTGGCGGGATAGTTAGCGACATAGTGGGCTTTGCAAGCGGAATCTATGAGCGCGGGATTGGCTTTATTAGCATTCCTACGACTTTGCTAGCCCAAGTCGATGCCTCTGTGGGCGGAAAATGTGGCATAAACAACGCTTATGGCAAAAATCTAGTGGGGCTTTTTCATCAGCCAAAAGCTGTCTTTGTCGATACGCATTTTTTGCGCTCTTTGCCCTTACGCGAAGTGCGAGCAGGTATAGCCGAAATGATAAAAATTGCCACTTGCTTTGATAAAAAAGCCTTTTTAGAGCTAGAATCATTTGACTTTGACATTTCAAAATCGCTAGATGAAAGCACTCTAAACGCGCTTGCGCCGCATATAAAAACAGCCATAGAGCTAAAATCTACTATCGTGCAACAAGATGAAAAAGAAGCAGGAATCCGCGCAGCCCTAAACTATGGACATACTTTTGGGCACGCTATCGAAAATCTCACCAACTACACGCAGTTTTTGCACGGCGAAGCGGTGGCTATGGGTATGCGCATCGCAAACGCCCTTGCTCTAAAAATCGGCAATTTATCGTGCGAGGAAGTCGAAAAAATCAATAAATTGCTAGATAAATTTGGGCTAGATTTTGAATATAAGATTGCAAATGTGGAGGAATTTTATGAAAAGCTATTTTTGGATAAAAAATCAAAAGGGGGCAAAATCACGCTTGTTTTGCCACGCGGAATCGGTGGCGTGGATATAAAAGATGATATAAATAAGGAATTGATTTTGGAAGTGTTGAGGGAATGTAGCTAGAAATTTTTGGTAAAGTGGCTTTTTTATGCGAAAAAATATCTTGCAAAAAGATTTTTGTCATTGTGTGTAAGTCATAAATTTTGCATAGCAACCTATCGTTATAAAATGCCAAAAACACATTTTGACAAAATCTAATCAATAGACCGCCACGCGTGGCATAAGCAACACTTGCAATGACAATTTTACCACCCCTTAATCTCCCTCGTGCTAAGGGAGGGGAGATTAAGGGGCTTATAAATCCGCAATGTATGGAAAAAGCAAAATCCTCCGCAAAGGAGAAGGGGAATAAGAGGCGTTGCACCTAACGCAAGTGATATTGGGCTTTAATGTCCAACACTGCCTACATTTGCCATACTGAGGGCAACGCCCGAAGTATCTCAAAATAAAAATAAAGATATTTTGCGCTTACGCACTCAATATGACAAAAATCGGTAGTATAGGAAAATGTTGCTGTCATTGCGAGATTTTGCTACTTTGCCAAAAGTTGCAAAAAATCTAACACACGGCAAGCCACACTCACGCCGTCATTGCGAGCGTGGCTATGCCACGCGTGACAATCCATAAATAAATTAACATTGTCATACTGAGGGTTTTTAGCGCGAAGTATCTCAAAACATAACTGATTTAGAAAATCTATAAATACAAACAGAGATATTTTGCTAATGCTAAATATGACAAAATTCTTTTATAGATTGCCACGCTCGCTTTGCTCGCTCGCAATGACGATAAAATGTTGGATTCCCACGCAGATTTTTTATCAATTTTTGTCAAATGACAAAAACATATTAAACAATCTTAAGCGGATTATTAAAAAGCAATTTTTATGATAATAGGCAAGTGGCTATATCGTTTCAAGCGAGTCATAAAGCCAGCGAAAAAATCCATCTCTATCTAATTTGCGCAACTCTGATTCTAATCTAAATTGCATTTCTATGTCTCTTTGTGCTAGTGCATATATTTGCTCGATTTCGTATGATAAATCGCCTATTTTTACGATTCTCTCTAAATTCTCTTTTGTCAATTCTTTTTGGGCTACAAGCCCCGCATTTTCAAGCAAATTCATCACATTTAGCATACTTTCTTTATCGATGATTATGTCTATGCTATCAAAATCTATGGGCGAATATTCGCTATATTTTAACATTACAAACTCATTTAATTCTTGCAAAGCATTTTTGTTTTCATAGATATAATCACAATATTTTCCAAACCAATCTTGCATATTATCTCCTTATCAAAGTGTAATAAGTGCTTTATCAAACCGCTACTTTGTAAAACTATTTAGCAAGCACAAAAGGCGTATCTTGATATACGCAAAAATTTAGCCAATTACTAAACATCACGCTAGAATCCGCCCGCCACGAAAAATCGATTTTGCCGTGCTTGTCAAAATAATTTTGTGGCTTTTTGATAGGAAGTTTTTTTTCTTTGTCTCGCTCATATTCGGTATTTAGCGTGTCTTTGTCGTATTCTGGGTGTCCTAGCACAAATATATCTTTGCTATCTTTAAGCGCGGTTATGCCACTTTTTTTGCCCTCTAGCAAGATTTTTAGCTTTGAACATTTACACTGGGCGTAAATATGGGCTGGATTCATAGTAGAATGCCTTGAGTGAGGCATTTTCACGCTATCTCCAAGCCCTGTTAGCAAGACATCATTATGCTTTATCTCGTGGCTAAAAACTCCAAATAGCTTTTTTTCTAATGCTAATTTTTGAATCCCATAAAAATGATAAAGCCCTGCCATAGCCCCCCAACAAAGATAAAGCGTAGAAGTGCAATGCGCCCTCAAATACTGCATAATCTCTACTAACTCCCTCCAATACTCCACCTCTTCAAATTCTAAATGCTCAATAGGTGCGCCTGTAAGAATCGCTCCATCAAAACTCTTATCCTTGATAGAATCAAAATGCACATAAAATTTATCTAAGTGGCTTTTGGGGGTATTTTTGCCTACATAGCTTTTGGTGGTAAGAAGCGTGATATTGATTTGCAAAGGGGAGTTTGCAAGCAGGGATAAAAGCTGATTTTCGGTTTGGATTTTGGTAGGCATAAGGTTTATGATGAGGATTTCTAGTGCGCGAATATCTTGATGTCTAGCTCGCGCAGTATCCATAATAAACGCTCGCTTTTGTAATTCGCTAAACGCTGGAATGTCCTTTGGGATAATAATTGGCATCGTTTGCTCCGTCTGTGTTTAAGATTCGCCTTTGGGTAATCATTGCATAGATTTGATATTTTACCACAAGGCACGCACGGCAAGTGTGCTAACCTTGTGCGAAAATATCAAAAACTCTAACAAGCAATACCACAAATATTAGAATCTATTTTTGCTTACTATTGATGTGTTTTATTATTTGTTCGCGCTTTTTAAGGCTTCAAATTCTGCCCTACTGCTCCAAAGTAAAACTCTCTAAATTTATGCCTTTTCGTGCGTTTTCTATCGCTTCTTTTGTCTCATTATTTGGAATCTAACTTCTACCCTGCAAGCTAAAAAGGTATCGCATTTTCGCGTATCAAGGCTTTTGCAAAGACATTAAACGCGGAGCTAAGATTTAGCCCTATATCATTTATGATTCGCTCAAATTGTGCCTTGTCATCTTTATCCATTCTAAAAGTTACATTTATAGTTTGTGGCTGAATGGATTTTGTTGTTTGTATCGTTTGCATTGCAATATCCTTATTTGCTTTAATTTGAAAGACAAATAAGGCATTATGCCATAAATTAACTTAACTAATGGCGGTTGATAATGCAAAATAGCGACTGATAATGTAAAATCTAAATAGATTTTACAGCTCAATAGCCCGCTTCAAATCCGCGATTAAATCATCAGCATTTTCTAGCCCTACGCTTATGCGGACATCTGCGGGGTTGATTCCTGCGGATTTTAGCTCATCGTGAGATAGCTGGGAGTGCGTGGTGGAGGCTGGGTGAATGATTAACGATTTACTATCGCCGATATTTGCCGTAATCGAAAAAAGAGTGAGATTATCACAAATCTTTAGCGCGTCCTCATAGCTTTGTGCCTCAAAGCTAAAAAGCCCGCTAGAGAGAGAATCTGCAAAGTATTTTTTCACCCTTGAATGATATGGGCTAGATTCTAGGGCTGGGCAATCTACTTTTTTGATTTTGGGGTGGGATTCTAGGAATCTTGCGACTTTTAGGGCATTCTCACTATGTTTTTTGATTCTAAGTGGGAGCGTTTCTAAGCCCTGCAAATGTATCCACGCGACTTGTGGAGCGAGCGTAGAGCCGATATTTCTTAGCCATTCTGTGATGATGCGAATGCTAAAAAATGGCAGAGGCAGGCTTGAATAAATAAGCCCGTGATAGCTCTCATCTGGCGTGTTAAACGCTGGGTAGCGCGGATTATCTTTTAGCAAAGGGCTTAGGCTTTGCCCCTCGATAATCGCCCCTCCAAGCCCGCTTCCTGCGCCGTTAATGTATTTTGTAAGGCTATAAACAATAATATCTATGCCATATTCAAATCCACGAAACAAAAACGGCGTCCCCACGGTATTATCACAAATCGTAGCGATTTTGTGGCTTCTAGCGATAGATACGATTCCCTCCACATCAGGGATAGAAATCTGCGGATTTGATAGCGACTCAAAAAATATCGCCTTTGTCCTAGAATCTATAAGTGGCTCTAAAGTGCTTAAATCATCGACATCAAAGCACCTAGCCTCTATGCCAAATCGTTTTAGCGTATGCACTAGCAAAGTCTGCGTGCCACCATAGATTTTGTTTGCGTAGATGATATTATCGCCATTTTGGGCGAGATTTGCAAAGGCATAAAAAAGCGCGGCACTTCCGCTAGAAGCCACCGTGCCAAAGCTCCCGCCCTCTATGTCAGCAAGCCTTCTAGCTAAAATATCACAAGTAGGGCTTGTAAGGCGAGAGTAGATATTGCCTAGCTCTTGAAGTCCAAAGCGTGCGGCAGCTTGAGATAGACTCTCAAAACTATATGCCGCGCTTTGATAAATCGGCACGCTTAGCGTGCGCTCTTTGTCGTAATTGTAGCCCGCGTGCAGGGCAAGCGTCTCGGGTGCGTAGTTGCTATGAGGTAGATTTGGCATTGTATGCTCCTTTTGGTATTGGATTTACGAGTTTTTTGCGCATTTTTACGCTGATTTTGAGCTTTTTTATGCACTTTTTTTGCGATATAGATTCTGCGTGGGAAATTTTACAGAATCTTTTTTTACAAAATCTTTTTTGCAAGTATTGATTTTGCAAAAAATTTAGTTATGCGTTTGAAAATATAGCATTAAAAATTAACAAACACAATATGTGTTTATAAAAAAATAACAAAATTTTCACGCAATATACAAAATCTAGCAGAATCTAAATATTCATAAGATTCCAAAAAAAGCCTCCAACAACAAGATTTCAAACATTTAACAATGCGATAAAATAACCAAAATATCTAAAAACGCAATATCTAAAACACAATCGTTTTATTCCCGCTCACAAACACCCTGTCATTTAGCACCAAATCAAGCGCGTGGGCGAACACGGACTTTTCCACATCTCTCCCCGCTTTTTGCATATCGCGCCAGCTATACGCGTGGTTTATGTGGATAATGTCTTGGGCGATGATTGGTCCTTCATCGAGTTTGTCGGTTACAAAATGCGCGGTCGCACCGATGATTTTCACGCCTCTTTGGTGGGCTTGTTTGTAGGGATTTGCCCCGATAAATGCGGGCAAAAAGCTATGATGAATGTTGATGATTTTACCCGCATAACGCGCCACAAAATCAGGGGAT
Organism: Helicobacter sp. T3_23-1059; assembly: GCF_053654515.1. Taxonomy (NCBI): domain Bacteria; kingdom Pseudomonadati; phylum Campylobacterota; class Epsilonproteobacteria; order Campylobacterales; family Helicobacteraceae; genus Helicobacter; species Helicobacter sp. T3_23-1059. The sequence continues at coordinate 67,734 of NZ_JBSIUV010000009.1, forward strand.
AAAATCCGCATATATTTCGCTAAAGCAAGCAAATCAGGGGAGAATCTATCGATAATCTCGCGCAACTTCGCCTCGTGTGCTTGGCGTGAAATCCCCTCGCTATCCACCCAAAAAAACGGAATGCGAAACCGCTCTACCAAATCGCGCAAATCCGCTCGATTGGCTATCACAGCCTTTATTTTGGCGTTTAGCTCGCCACTCTCCTCGCGCAATAATAAGTCGCCTAAGCAGTGATTTTCTTTGGTGGCTAAAATCACTAGCGATTTTTTGCTTGCCTTTTTTAGCGCGATTTGCGCACTGCTTGGCAAAATGGATTTTAGTTTGTCTTGTATGTCTGTTATAAATTTGCAATCTAGCACGGATTCTGAATCTTCCCCCTCCCGTGCGGAGGGGGTTATGGGGAGGGTAGAGTCATTGCGAGAATCGCTTAAGCGTTCGTGGCAATCTCTTTTAGAATTTAAACCCCCGCTAAAATCCAAACTATCATTACAAACCTCCACCACAAAGCAAGTCCGCAGGAAAAACAGATTATGCTCGCTATCGACATACTCATCTTGTCGCTGTATATTTGCCCCCGCTTCATAGAGCACACGCGAGATTTTATACACCAGCCCCGCGCTATCGTGCGTGGATATGAGCAATGTATAACGCATTTTCACCCCTTTAAATTCTAGAATTTAAACCCTGCAAACGCGCTTTTATTTAAGAGTGCTAGATTTAATAATTTTA